>CACZSO010000104.1 GCA_902783795.1 uncultured Eubacteriales bacterium | reverse complement strand
TTTCATGCAGGCATGAAGTATGGGTTTATCTTTTGGTCTTGTCAGAATGCTTAAGGCTTGATTTATCTGCCCTTCTATAAAACAACGCACAAACTAATATCCTGCTGTGTGGTATTGCAGGTATTTATGTAAAGCATAAGGAGGTTGTTATGCAAAAGTTTGTTTATCATGCTCCTACGGAGATCGTATTTGGTAAAGATACGGAACTTAGGACTGCAGAGATGGTGAAGAAATATGGCGGAAGCCGTGTTTTCGTAGTCTATGGCGGACAGTCTGCTGTGAGGAGCGGGCTTCTGGACCGGGTGATGCAGAATCTTAAGGAGAACGATGTTGCTGCTGAGGCTATGGGCGGTGTGGTGCCGAATCCGCTGGTCTCTACCGCGCGGGAGATGGTGAAGGCTGCGCTTGCTTTCCAGGCTGATTTCATATTGGCGGTGGGCGGCGGCTCAGTGATCGATACCGCGAAGGGTGTAGCCCACGCGGTGGCGGATCCCTCCCATGATATCTGGGATTTCTGGACCGGCACGAAAGTCACCAAAAGCCTGCCCATCGGAACGATATTGACCATTTCGGCGGCTGGCAGCGAGACCAGTAATTCTGCGGTGCTGACCAATGATACGAAGGTCCCGCCCACGAAACGCGGCATCACGACAGAGTTCAACCGCTGCCGCTTTGCCATCATGAATCCGGAGCTCACCATGACGCTGCCAAAGTACCAGATCGGGGCCGGCGCTGCGGACATTTTCATGCACACTTCTGAGCGCTATTTTGCCGCTGTTCTTGGAAATCATCTGACCGATGAGATCGCTGAAGGCCTGTTCCGTGATATAGTCCTGTACGGCCCCAGAGGCGTGGAAGATCCGCAAGATTACGAGGCCATGAGCGAGATCATGTGGTGCGGCAGTGTGTCCCATGTGGGCCTGACGGGCGTGGGTGCCCAGGGCGATACGCCGCGTGAGGGTGACTGGGCCTGCCATCAGCTGGGCATGGCCATCTCCGCCCTTTACGACTCCACCCACGGCGCTACATTGTCGGCAGTCTGGGCCGCCTGGTGCCGCTACGTCCGCAGCGAGAATATTGGCCGTTTCGCACAGTTTGCACGCAAGGTCTACGGCATTACAGAGCCGGACGATACAAAGGCTTCCGAAGAGGGTATCCTGAAGACCAATGCTTTCTTCAAGAGTCTGGGCATGCCGTTGTCGCTGACGGAGCTGCTGGGCCACACACCGGATGATGAAGAGATCGAGAAGCTTGCTGTCGAATGCACCTACGACCGCACACGGAAGATCGGCGCTTTCAAGATTTTGGATTACGACGATATCGTAGCCATCTATAAAGCCTGCAGATAAGCGGGAATCTTTTTATCACAAAACATAATATGATCAAAGTGTCCCAAGGTCGATCCCTACTCATGCTTACATTAATGGGGATCGACCTTGGGACACTCCCTATTTGAAGCACGAAGTGGATTTTTTCCACGAAAGTGCAGAATGCTCCGAATTGAAACAGCACAACGAAGAGATGGCGTATTTTTACTCCACGAGAGCGCGGAATGTCCGCGAAGGCAACGTGAGTAAAGGGAATTTACAGTTTGCAGCTTTGCGTGCACACCCGCGAAGCCTGCGAAGCAGTTTGTGGAAGGCCGGTGGAAGTTTGTTAAAACGGAACCGGCCGGCAACCATCTTATGGGTGTTTTGAGGCCCCTGTCATAATAATAAAAACCTCCGGAGTCATACGTTTTTCAACGTTACACTCTGGAGGTTTTTCACAGTTATTTACTCTTTTCGACACAGTCTTCTCGAGTGATTTAATGCGTTTGAAGTCATCTGGATTTTTGAGATTACAAATCAGCTTAAACCGTGGCAGATCTACTTGAATAATTAGCCCGTTTTGGATTAAATGACACATATTCGGATCTGGCACCATGCTTACGGACTTGTCTCTTTTTGTACTGCTTTATATGCTCAATTCTAAGCCATAAAAAACTTCAGATTTCCTAAAAATCTACCTTTCTTTTTACTCTCCTGCCGCTGCCAGGATATTCAGATTCCGCAGTTCTCCGTCGCTGATCTTGTCGTTCAGTTCATAAGCGGCTTTGCCTGGGTCAGTTCCTTTTTCAAACCCCGCTGCTGTCAGGATGTCTTCCAGGATCCCGGTGATCATTTCTCGCTTTTTCTCCACATTCTCTGCCTCATTCGGGCTGGAGATCAGGTACTCCATCTTCTCTGCATGATGACCGAAAGCCGGCAGTTCACGAAACGCCCGGAAGCGCCATTTATAATAGGGCATGTACCTTTCGGAAAGGACGAAGCAGCATTGCATGGCCGATTTTTCGAAATCAAAAAGTGACAGCTGGGCGGCTCCTGACTCTTTGTGCTCAAGACAACGCTCATAATTGTACACACCTGCCTGGGCAGCGTAGAGCAGATTCCCGGCCAGTTTTTTCAGCCGGATCGCTTCCGGCAAGGTCCTGAGATCCTCCCGTATCTCACTCACAAATCCACTCGGATCCGAAAAGATCTTGCCCGCCGTGATCTCCAGGAGATTCTGTTCCGGCAATGTCAGCCAGTCGTAGGTGTCCAGCTCGCCTGTCGGGCTGCCGGTCCTTTGCCGCAGGAAATCGGAAAAGCGGATCACGCCCAGCCGGTTCCCGCCCACCGGGGATAATTTCTGCCGGGTAAAGCCTTCAAAACTCTCGGGAAGCTGACTGTAGGCGCGTTCTAAAAGAAACGCCTCCCGGCGGCTCACCACCTCTTCTCCCGGCAATATCACACAAAAACCCGGACTGAAATCGTGATCCTGAGACGTCTCATCATCATAACCCAGGACCTCCGAACCACTGCCTATCAGCCCCGCCGCTATTTTCGGAAAAAGCTCCGGAAATTTCTCCTTCAGCATAGGTTCGCCGTAGGTCCGGTAATATTGTTCTGATAATTCTAAACCCTTCATTAGATCCCCACTTATTCACTCCGTTTCAGTACAAAAAACTCTCTTCATCATGTTACATTTTCAGGCTTGAGTCTTCTCAGTCAAGTACTGTTTCCGGGCTGATATAACTTTAAACCGGCATCAGCAGCACAAAAATGTACTTCCTTCTGCAGTGTCTTACTCTCCGTGCTGTTAATAACCTCTCATCACACCCCTGTGATCTCTTTCTTTCTCTGTCTCAGTTTCTGTGCGTATTCTTGTCTCTGATATCCGTCAAACACCGGCGCGCATTTATCTGCCACGAAGGCATAATAACTATCTCTTGGCAGGCTTTCTGTATCCAGAAGCGCTTCCGCCTTGTCCAGATATTCCTCGATCTTCGGGTCATCCTCAGCCTGGATATCGGCCAGATTCAAGTAAGAAATAGCCTGCTCCAGCTCGCCATGCTCCACCCGGGACATAACTTCGATGGCCTTTAGAAAGTACGCATCCGCATCGTCCCATTCTCCCAGATCCGCATACGACAGTGCCATATTATTATACAGACCACCCAATCGCCTGTCGTCCGGCTTCAGCTCCCGCTCATAGATCCTCTTCGCCTCAGTAAAAAGCGGCAATGCTTCTTCCGAACGGCCGAAGGCTTTTTTGGCTGTTGCGGCGTTCACACAAAGTGTAGCAAAACCTGTGTTATCTTTGCCTATGCGCTCATCCTCCGTCAGGGAAAAGGCCGCCGCGATCTCCTCCAATGCCCTCGCCTCATTGCCCGTTTTCCTGTAAAAGCCAATGAGTTCGTTGTGCAGGAAGAAGGCGCCGCGAATGTCGCGGAACGCTTCCGCTGACTTAAGCCAATATAAAAGATGCTTCTCCGCACCACTGAAATCGTCACGGCTCAGCAGCTCATCCGACTTATCCATGACGCGCCTGACAGGCACCATTTCCTGTGGCGCCCCCGTCCACATCGATGCATCAAACGGACAGATCGGATCCGTATAATCAAATTTATCCATCTTTTTCCTCTTACAATATTGATTTTTGTCTCAGTCTTTTTAGGTCAGGCTTCTTCAATGATCACATGGATCGTGTCGCCATTGTGTTTATTCAACATTGTCCGGATCGCTTTCAATACACCAATGATCCAGCAGACTGTGCCATCTTCATTTTTTACACCCATATTGACGATACTTCCGTCATAGGAGATCCCATCGAATTGGGCATGGACTTTCACGCGGCCTTTGCCAAACTCCTCACGGACATTCCATGGGAAAGGAACATATGCCCCGCCATTGTCCTCAAGTTCACACAAAACCGCATCATATTCGTATCGCTTTTTATCACTCACCGCAGCACCTTCTCCACAGACTTGCCCTTCGCCAGTTCATCGACCAGTTTGTCCAGCCAGCGGATCTTCTGCATCAGAGGATCCTCAATGCTCTCCACGGCCACACCGCATATCTTCCCCTTGATCAGCGATGCCCTGGGATTCATGGCCGGCGCGTTCTCGAAAAAGGCGCCATACGTCATCTCCATATCCACCGATGCCATATCGTATCCGGTAAGCCAGCTAATGACCTCATCCAGTTCTTCTTTTGTGCGTCCTTTCCGCTCCACCTTCTGAAGCAGCAGAGGATACACCTTCGAAACCTTCATATCAAAAACACTTTGACGAGCCATGAACATCACCTCAAATCAAATAATATCGAACATCCCCTCAACAAAATATATAAGTGATGGTTTCAAAGAAGACAAGGGATCTTTTTCACGGTTTTCTATTAAATGTTATAATTCAACAACCGTTACTATCTTACTCAAATCCCGAGACTTTTTGTATCAGTAATTATATTGCTTTACTCTTACTTATATTCTTTGAACCTGGCTGCTTCTATCATGGCCAAGCACAGTCTAACTACTCAAAATCAAAACCAAAAACCATTTTAAGACAAATAAAATCAGCCCTATACGATGTTCTCAAAAACTCCTTCACGAAAGTAATTTTCCGTTTGGAAGTGCCTTATAATTGAATAGTTAGTGATTTCCAGCCAGGATCTTCATTTTTCATATTACACTATATGACAAGTAAAGTCCACTGTTGCTTAAAACGAACTTCTTATACTTGTTTTCCCGGCCTCTCTTCCATCTGCCTCTCCTCCTGAAAAGCGCTCCGCTTTCTCCCATCTGCCTCCTCGAAAGAATCAGCTACGGACAGCAGTCTAAATCAGCACATTCAAGAAATCCCACGGCTCGAATGGCCTTCCTTCGCCTGTCTTTCAGACAAAAATGAATGAAAGGAGCAGTGTTAATCTGCGAATTCAAGAAATTACACGGCTTGAATGGCTTTCTTCCCCCCTGCTTCCCAGACAAAAATGAATGAAAGAAGCAGTATAATTCAATAAATTCAAAAAATACAACGGCTCGAATGACTTTCCTTCTCCTGCTTTTCAGTCAAAAAAGAATGAAAGAAGCAGTGTTAATCTGCGAATTCAAAATATTCCACGGCTCAAATGACTTTCCTTCTCCTGCTTTTCAGTCAAAAATGAATGCAAATGGCAGTGCTAGTATAGCAAATCAAGAGATCAGCACTGCTTTCAACTCTTCCTTCGCCTGCCTAACAATCCGAAATGAGTGTAAATGGCAGTGCCGGTATAACATATCATGAGTTCAGCACTGCCCTCAACTCTTCCTTCTCTTGCTTCACAACCTGAAATGAATGTAAGGAGCAGTGCTGGCTTAACATATCATAAGATAAGCACTGCCCTCAGTTCTTCCTTCACCTGTCTCACAATCCGTAATGAATGCAAGTGAGTTATATCCTCCCGGATTCTTTTATATCTTAAAGCAACGGCTGCTTTGCTTGCCTGGCCCATGCCTTTTTCTTTCTTTTTCTAGCTTTTTCTGTCATAAACGTCCTTCTCAAACTCCTTATTTTATGCAATTCTCCCATGGATTTTTCCCTTGTACCGGAGTATGATAAAAAAGCGCTACACCCGGGGTTACGCCGGGGCAGCAGCAGAAAGGTCATCTTATGAAAAAATCTAGTATCTCTGCCCGGACTATAGCCGGGGTGGCTATTTTGACAGCCGTGGTCGTGATCCTGCAGTTGGTAGGTTCTCAGATCCGTTTTGGCCCGTTCTCCATTTCACTCGTGCTCATCCCCATCGTGGTGGGAGCTGCTTTATACGGGCCGCTGGCAGGCGCCTGGCTAGGATTCGTTTTCAGTGTCATTGTCCTGATCATGGACAGCGCGGCATTTATGGCCATCAATGCTTTCGGCACAGTACTCACAGTGCTCTTAAAAGGAACATTGGCGGGTCTTATCGCCGGCTTTGTATACCGGTTCTTCCGCAAGTGGGCCCTGATCTTTAAGAATCTGGACTCCGGCAAGGAAAGCTGGCAGATCAATATGGGCGTGGTGATGGCTGCTATTATCTGTCCCATCATCAACACCGGCATTTTCGTGCTGGGCTGTCTCATCTTTTTCCTGCCCACACTGCGGGAATGGGGCGCGGCCAATGGTTATTCGAATGTCGCGAGATATCTGTTCCTTGGCATGATCGGCGCCAATTTCCTGGTAGAGCTTCTGATCAATCTGATCTTAAGCCCGGTCATCGTCCAGATCATCCATCTGGGGAGAAGAAAATAAAAACATATAAGAAAGAGGCGGATCATGTTTGACATGGCCCGCCTCTTTTTCTTATTTTCTGATAAACAATACGCCTAATGTTCCCGGCCCGCAGTGGGTGGTAACGGTTGCTCCCGCCACCGTCTCCAGGATCTCCCGGACATCAGGACAATATTGTCTTACCAGGCTTTTTACATATTCCACTTCTTCCGGATCACATTTTGTGTGTGTGACGAAGATGCGGCTCATGTCGATCTGGTCTGTCCGGTCTTTCAGCCGGTCTTCTGCATAGGCCGTGATCACTTTATTCAGGCTGCCCCGGTATTTTTTCCCGGCCTCCATCGCGCCATTGATCACTTCTATGGCGGGTTTGATCTTAAACAGATTCGCTCCCAGAGCCGCTACCGCTGAGCATCGGCCGCCCTTCCTCAGGTATTCGATGCTGTCCACCACAAAGCTGGCTTCTACCCGCGGGATCAGTTCCCCGCATGCAAGGACGATTTCCTGTGCAGTTTTTCCTTCCGCTGCCATTTCCGCTGCCTTGATGATCACCAAAGCTTCTCCGGTCGAAAGGTTCTGGGTATCCACCACGTAGATACCGCCCAGCTCTTCTGCGGTGGTCATGGCGTTCTGGAAGCAGGCGGAGAATTTGCTGCTGATAGTAAACACCACCAGTTCATCGCCCCCGGCCCGCAGCTCTTTGAACTTCTGTCTGAAATCCCAGGTGCTCACAGCGCTGGTCTTGGAAAGCTCGCCCGTTTCCTCCACGTAATGGTAAATATCTTCCGGTGTGATATCGATCCCGTCGTAGCCGCTTTTTTCTCCCAGTGTCACCATCAGCGGAATGATGACAATATTATATCTTTCAAGAAGTTCTTTTGATAAATCACATGTGCTGTCGGCAATGATCCTGACTGCCATAATTAATCCCCTTTAAGCTTTTAAAACTTAACTGATCTTTAGGTTATGTTCCTGAATAATAGACCAGTTTCCGGCCCTTCGATGTCAAGGCCTTGAAATGCTATTATAGCCTATATGGGCAAGAAATTCAACCATGGATATTTCTGGATCTTTAAAAAGCCAAGGACAGGCCGATATTGTTTCCCAGGTTTTCAATTGTTAAGGACACCTCATCTGCCCCTTCGGGGCACCTTCCCTTCAAGGGGAAGGCGTTGGGAAAGCCGGCTGATGAGGGGTTCTGCTGCCCGGGTTTTTCTTATACACGTGCCTTCATAAACCGGATCACAGCTTCTTTCACTTCCGGATCATTTCCGTACATCCCGTTATTATTACACAAAAGCAGGGCCTTTACACCTTTCTGTGTATATGCCTCAAACATGCGCACACTCTGTCCCATAGGCACCTGGATACCGCAGTCGAAGATGCCGTGGACCAGGCAGATAGGCGCGCTGTTCTCTGTGACATGGCTGATGGGGCTGGCCTCATTAAGGATCTGCAGCAGTTCCTTATAAACAGGATCAGGATCTGACAGATGCTTTTTAAGATCTGCAACGCCTTTTCCAAAGCCCACATAACCGATCATACTGGCCGGCGGCGCAAAGGCGCCGTCGCCGTTTGCCCGTTTCTCCGGCTGTCCGGGCCAGATGTGCTCACAATCATCGCCAAAAGTCAGCAGTTCCATTGGTCCGAAAGCCGTCATGGAAGCACTAACAGAAGAGTCCACAGAAACATTGCCGCCAATGTTCCCTTCTATGGCGGGTTCTCCGTTGGATGCGGCGATCATTCCGCTCAAATAACCACCCATGGAGCCGCCCATCACACCGATCCGCTCCGGATCCAGGGACAATTCATCGGCGTGGGCTTTCAGGTAACGGATGCAGGCCTTCGCATCCCAGACGGGTGCCTCATATGTGCAGGGAGGTGTCAGCCGGTAGTCAAGGGATGCCACTGCATACCCCAGTTTCAGGAAATCATCGGTATTCGTCTCAAACTGGTGGTGGTTCCCGCCAAAGCCGTGAATGTTCACGATGACCGGCAGCTTCTCCACTTTTTTCTCTGGATAGATCAGGTCAATGAACAGGTCGAAACTCTTTCGCTGCATGGGGTTCATATTTCCGGGATCACCCTTCTTCACCGGCACCGTGGCCACATACAGATCTTTCAGCGAAACCGGCGGTGTGTATGACCAGGGCGTCTGGGCCACCGGGATCTCCCGGGAAGCATCTGAGGGAACATACCGTTTCGGAAGCACCGCCTCCGCTTTCAGATGAGGCACGGCTCCACAGTCAGGTGTACATGTTTCTGCAGCTTCGAGCCTGTCTGTTCCTTTGCAGCTTTCTGTGTTCTCAGATGTGCTTGCTCCTCTACCGTTTTCTGTGCTTTCGCATGGAATGATCTCTGCAAAAGCCTTGCCATCCTTAAGCTCCAGCACTGCTAAAAAGCTTTCTGTTTCATAAATGTACTTCTCTTCACCGATCTTTCCCGCAGGATACACCTGATTCACCGGGAAACGCATAAAACGGCCGTTTTTACGAAGGAAAACCGCTGTTCTGAACAACCACAGGTCTGTGTAACGATCTGTATGATTCTGGCCTTTTTCGACGTCACAGGAAGCAGGTGATCCATCACATACATTCTCTGACACAAAATGTGTTTCCCAGGACCGGACCACCGGTAACGTCAGACAGCTGTCTGCTTCTTTTCCTGTGTACAGATATACGGTCGGGAAGGGATCTTCTTCCGTCCCTGCAGGGAAGCCATCCGGCTGCTGATAACCAGAACCGCCACAGGAGACTGCCAGGCGGATCCGGCTGCCTTTTTTCACGATCCGTGATAAAGCTTCCAGGTGGAAGCTAAGCTTCAGCGGCGGGACAGCAGCCTGATCCTGCTCCACCAAAGGAATCTCTACTCTGTCTTCTCTGTATCCCCGGTGATAAGGCAGGCCCATGCTGTCATAGGTCGGATTTCTATGTGTCTTTGCGTGCGACGCACGGATCACGCCTTCCGTCAGGAAATGACTCACACCATCTGGCGTAATTTCCTCAAGCACCGTGATGAAATTGCCGTCCGGATGGGTAGATTTTACATACAGGTCCAGCATAGGAATGCCCGTGATCTCCATATCCTCCGGCAGCACATCGGAGGTAAAGCAAAGCGACTTCGCATCCTCTTCCCGCATGTCCTTCGTGACATTGCGGTCCATGCGCATGCCCCGGCCGTAGATCATTACATCATTCCGTACCTGATAAGGGATACTTTCTGCCACGGTTTCTGTCTCTGACAATGTATCTTTTCCCAGATGGAAACGAGAGAACATCGTCCCCTCTGCCGGGAAATCTTCCTCATATTTCCACTCCCGGCCGGTATCACCGATGGTGTAATAACGGACCGGCGGCTCTTCTTCGATATCATTGGCCTGTCCCTTGAGATGACGGTCAAACCAGCGAAGATGCGCCGTCATCCAGTCATAATCCGCATCCGGCATACCATAATTCGCACTCCGGTAGATCCCGCAATGAGGCCACGGACCCAAAGTCAGCTTGCCGCCCCAGCTCTTGTACGTCAATATCTTATTTGTGCAGCCGGGATCGAACCAGGCGCCGAAAGAAAACGGCTTCACATGGCCGAAACGCATCACGTCCATCCGCTCCCAGACTGGGATAGCAAGGTTCGGCTTATACCCCACCTGGGGATTCACGTCGTCACGGAACATGTTTTTCACATGCTGCGCCAAAAACGGCAGGTTCCTCTCATGGCAGGCCACCGCCTCATCCCTGAGCTTTCCATCCGGATCATCGTCCACAGGATCCTGGATCTCCGGCTCCTGATGGTGGTTCGAGCCAAACATTTCCGGAAGCGCCGAGGCTCCGTTGGGGAAGTCCTGGTCATAGAAGTCCATGCTGCAGTCACAGGGACACACCGCTTTCAGCGCCTCCGGCTGCTCCGCAGCCGTGATCTCCTGGCTCATGCCATAATTCGACCCGCCGAAAGTCCCCGCACAGCCATTGCACCAATCCTCCTTCGCCAGTGTATCGATGATCCTCTTCAAATCCTTGCCATCATGCAGTCCGAAGAAACCATCACTGACACCATAGGAAGCCCCGGAGCCTCTCACCTCCACAATAACGATGGCATAACCATGTTCCAGGAAAGCCTCCATGGATTCTTTGTCATGCTCAAACCGCCTCCGGCGCTTTTCATAGCCCGCCTGCAAAAGAAACGGCACCTTTTCCTGCGTATCCGGCAAGTAAATATCCACCGCCAGCCGCGTCCCATCCTCCCCGGGATAATAACGAGAAACACGATGATAACTCATAAAGAACCTCCTCTTGTTTTATCATTATCAATTGATTATTTTATGTCACTGTGCCTGACTATTTTCGTTTCATACTGATGACACGGCAGTTTTAAACCCTGTAAGCCCCTATTTTACTAATATTTCTTATTTACCACGGCTGCCTGCACTCATTTCTTGCTTACAGACGGACTGATAATATCTGCTCGAGCCGTGGTTTCTCAATTTAATTCGTATTAACACGGCTGCTTTCATTCATTTTTGACAAGAAAGCAGACTGATAGCTTCATTTCAAGCCGTAGTTTTGCTTGATTTTGCTGCATACCACGGCCGTTTGCACTCATTTCTTGCTGACAGACAGACTGACGATGTCTGCTCGAGCCGTGGTTTCTCAAATTGATTCGAATTAACACGGCTGCTTTCATCCATTTTTGACAAGAAAGCAGGCTGGCAGCTTTCTTTCGAGCCGTAGTTTTGCTTGATTCTGCTGTTTACCACGGCCCTCTTCGCTTATTTCTCACTAATAGGCAGGCTGACAGTGTTCCTTCAAGCCGGGTGAATCCTGGTTTTTTTAGTCTTGAACGGCTAATTCTAAATAAACAGCACAAAGAAGTAAGCTATTATATGTCTGGCTCATATTTACATCTATCTAATGTAAATGATAAGAAGTTTCCTGACATATGTCAATCAGCAATTGCTTTTGCTGTATGATTAAGCTATAATAACTATATCGTTTTCACCTTCTGAGAATTATTATATAATCTTTGATTTTCACGCAGCAGTTGTCTTTTTCGTTTCTATTTCCGATCTCCCTTAGTTTTTCACCATTTATTCGTAACCTGGCAGCTGGTTCCCTTCACTACAACTCCGCAGATTTTCTAATCATAAAATTACACCTATACCAGTAGATAAGTTCTCAATCCAGTCATCCCGTAACTTCTCTTTCTGACTTTTATGTGTTTTTCTTCATCGCATCACATCTTATCTGATACTCCATACCATTCTTTAATTCCTCATATATAAATATACAAAAGGAGGTCTTCTCTATGTTATCCTTAGATTATACTAACCTCAAAAAGCTATTGGCTGAACGCAGTCAGTTTCTCCAGCATTTGATTCAAGAATCTTCTCAATCATTGCTGTCATCACCACTCGGGGAGATTCGATTCAATAAAACCCATGGAAGAATCCAGTATTACCATAAAACAATGTCTGGAAAAGGTCTTGGAAACTATATCAGAAAGAAAGACCAGGAATTTGCCTCTCAACTGGCGCAGAAAGAATATAATGTTCGTGTCATAAAGGCTGCTGAAGCCGAGCTTCATTCGATCCAGTCGTTTTTAATGCATTTTCCTGAAAAACATGCAGAGGATGTTTTCTCCTCCCTCTCCCCCTGCCTCCAGCCTCTGGTCGTTCCTATTTATGAGCCGGACGATGTTTTCCTGAGGCATTGGCTGGCTGTTGAGTACTCCTCGGAGATCGGTAT
>CACZSO010000103.1 GCA_902783795.1 uncultured Eubacteriales bacterium | reverse complement strand
GAAGACCATCTGGTTCATTGCCTTATCCGTCATTCCTACCTGCTTCATCAGTCTGACTTCATCTTTCATCTGCCGGCCGAACAGCAAGGTATAATTGTGCTGGACAATGATATATACCAGCAGGGTCATAATGAAGAAGCATCCATAGATCAGCAGGGGCTGCACCACTTTCGAATGCAGCGTATAACGCTTATACTCCAGGTGGTTCTCATACGTATATTTCCATTTGTTCGCATAAGACACCAGTATTTTATCCGTAGCTTCATATGAGGAAAACTGAGATGCCCATATCTCCAGCCGGTTCCATTTATATTTATCCTCTCCTTTGAACTGCCTTAACTGTTCTGAGACGCTGTCTGCCATGAAGACATGGAACTCCCCGGTCGTGTATTCATAGATCCATTCGTTGTCGGATACAATTTTCATCTCATCATAGATATCTCCGGACTGATCCACAACGATCACCGGAAGCTCTATGGTTTTTTCGGGCTGGTCCCACCAATACAGGCGGATGAGATCGCCTGTTTTCAATGTTGTATCTTCATACTTGACCCGAATGCCTTCCGGATGCTCTTTGTTCTGTTCAATGATTCCGCCCGGCCTCATCAGGATCACTGCCTTCCCCTCGGCAAAATCATATCGCTGCTGCCTGGAAAGCTTGATTCCGTAGACAGCTGCCACCTTTTCGGGAATCTTTTCATCAGGATATGAACTTGCCGGAACGCCTATGCCGGTTCCGTCATACATATCTAAATAAATACCATCGCCGGTTTCCGCATATCTGCTGTTCTCTATCCCATCCCAGTTAAGACGGAGCGCCTGATTGACCGTTGCCGTATCTACTGAACTGACTCCATAGATCTGTTCCAGCTCCTCCACATCCTCCGCAGTCATCCCATAAAAAGGCATAAACCAGTCAACTGTCATCGGAACATCGTAAAACCTAAGTTCTCTTCGTTCTGTTGCTTTGATCTTAAAATCTTCTGTCCGATTGACATCCTTTAATACCGTAAATGCCGTTTTCAGCTGCAGGAAGCAGATCACCAGAAAAGCCATGACCATCAGCGTAAAAATCGTAAACAGGATCCTGGGGCCCCGCCTGATGGCGCTTCTTCTTAAGAGCAGTTCTTTCTCCGGCGACTTCAGTACGCTGAACCGCTTCTTCAGGATTTTCGTGTCTTTTTCCTTTACCGGCCGTGTTCCGGCCGTGAGCCTTTTGTCTCCGGTCCGTAAGAAGACCAGGAAAATAGATACCAGAATAGATCCGAAAACCGCGGCAAGCTGGATCAGAAAAATGGGCCATTCAAAGGCGAAAAAGCCTTCAAGTCTGACACTTTTTGCGATGGCGGTACAAACAGCCGCACTGATCGCATAGGAAGCGGCAATCCCTATGACTGCGGCAGGAACGCAGGCTGCCGCACACTCCAGAAAGATCAGACCGTTCAGTTTCCGTCGGGAAGCCCCCAGGGTCCTAAACCGGTAATATTCTTTCAGACGCCGGTCTACATAGGAAGAAAGCAGCCATGTCACCGCAAAAACAGCCACCGTTATCATCATATACGAGACGATCCGATAGAAATCCCGGCTGTCCCATAAGATCGATGAATAGACGTAAGAATTAAAGGTGAGGCCCTCCTTCCCCTCTTTAAACGCGCCGAAAAACTCTGCCCCGTCCACATCCTTCAGTTTCGGGTCAAACCGATAAAACCAGATGGTGGCATTCAGCGGGTATGTATCCATCTCCTTTTCAGAAACCAGCAGTCTCGGGTATTTAAAAGAACCCATCCACATGGAGCTGAAAGGCTTCACCGTTCCCACAAGGGTATACGTCTTTGTGCGCATATCCTGTTCTTGCGTCCCCTCAGCGGCATTATAGGCAATCGTAATCTGCTGGCCCAGATCATAGCTGTACCCCATGTCCTGCAGAGTCTTCAGGTCTGACGCTATTTCCGTTTCATTCTCCGGAAGCCTTCCCTCATACAGCTTTATCCTCGCAAAAGAGGTAAGAGACTCATCCACATAGCCTATCCGCAGGCCATAGCTGACCCCCGCTTCATCATAAATATACGGACCGGTTTTCAGAAAACCCTTGTCAGTCAGATATGGATGAGTCAATGTTTCGTCTTCTGCCGAGATGATCCAGTCACCATAATTGTCACGGTTCTGTTCTCTGATATAGGCATTCAATATATTCTGGACCATCAGGATCCCGGACATGAAAAAGGTGATGATCAGAGTTACCAGAATGATAGGGAAGATTTCTTTTTTCCGTCGCCTGATGCCGGTCATTAACAGTGAAAACATTGGTTCAGTCTCCCCTCCTTTCTGTCAATGTCTGTTCCTCACGGACGCTTTTTCTGTTGGTCAGCCAGGCTGTCACCACCATGAGGATATAGATGATCATCAGCATAAGAATCAGCCATGGGATCCCGCAGTAGATCACATTGTCCAGGGCCGCCAGCCAGGGATTGGCTGTCGACTTATTTAGGAACCTGAGAAGCACTTCATGCTGTCCCGGCCGTAATGTCTTCCTGTAAGAGAAATATGTCTGGAGATAATACATCAGAAGACCTGGGATCAGTCCGGCAAAGATCGGCAGATATTCGTGTATTTTATGCCTTACGATCATCCGGGTCATAGCCCTGTCTGTCATGCCTATCTGTTTGATCAGCTGTGTCTCATCCTTCATTTCCCGGCTGAACAGCCTGATATAATTATGCTGAATGATCAAATAGACCAGCATGGTCATGATAAAAAATGACCCGTAGATCAGCAGCGGCTCTATGATCCAGGATCTGAGCCGGACCCGTTTGATCTCCATATAGTTTTCGTACTGATAGTGCCGTTTTTCTGCAAAAGATGCCAATATTTTATCTGTGGCCTCGTAAGAAGCATACTGGTCTGCCCGGATCTCCAGTTTATTCCACTTGTACTCACCCTCACCCTTCAGTTTTCTTAACTCTTCGTTGACTTTATCAGACACCAGCAGATGGAACGACCTGCTGCTCCATTGAGACAGCCATTTATTTATATAGATCAGATCCATTGTCTGATATTTTTCTTTTTGGTCTACAACGACCACGGGAAGATGAAGCACTTTCTCGGAATCTTTCCACCAGGAAACCTCTATGGTATCGCCGGTTTTCAACGTTGGATCGATAAAATCGACCCATATTCTGTTATATATGTTTTCCGGATCCTTCTCTTCCGTTCCTCCCGGACGCAGCAGAATGACCAGTTTTCCATCCACAAAGTCCTGACATTGTTTCTTCGTGAGCGGCGTTCCAAGGCGGGCTGCTATTTTCTTGACGATCTTTTCATCAGGATAAGAATCAGCACTCAGACTGATCCCATAGGAGTCATACTTACCTCTGTACATAACGTCAGGATCTGCCTTTGCATACTCACTGTTCTCCATCCCGTCCCAGTGCAGATAAAGCGCTTCGTTCAGCCGTTTTTTGTCTATCGAAGAAACACCATAAGTCTCTGACAGACTTTGTACTTCCTCCGTCGACAGACCGTAAAACGGATTATACCAGTCTCCTTCCAGCGTATCATTATTAAACTGCATTTTCCATTTGTCGTGGGCTGTCATTTCAAAATCCTGCATGTTCTGAAGCTCACGGTAATTGTACAGTGCCAACTTGATATGCAGGAAGCAAAGAACCAGAAATGCCATGACCATCAACGTAAATACGAAAAATAATACTCTGGGAGTACGTCGGATGGCGGTTCTTCTTAAGAGCAGTTCATTTTCCGGTGTTTTTGAAGTTTTGTACCGCTTTCTAAGAATTTTGACATCTTTTTCTCTCATCAGCCTGGTCCCGGCGGAAAGCCTGCTGTCCCGTACCTTAAGAAACACCAGCAGGATCGAGGCTAAAATGGATCCGAAGACCGCTGCCAGCTGGATCTTAAAAATATGCGGATCAAAAGCAAAGAAGCCTTCCAGTCTCACCTTTTTTGCCACAGCAAAACAGACAGCCGCACTGATCCCATAGGCCAATGTTAAACCGAGTACCGCAGCCGGAACACAGGCTGCGCTGCATTCGGCAAAGATCAGCTGATTCAGCTTAAACCGCGAAGCTCCCATAGTCCTGAGCCGGTAGTATTCCTTCACCCGCCGGTCCACATAAGAGAATAAAAGCCAGGTCACCGCAAACACCGCCACGATGATCATCAGATAGGATATGATCCGATAGAATTCCGGAGTACTCCACAAGGACGCACTATAAACATAGTTGTTGAACAAAAGGTCCTTTCTGTCCTCCCGGAATTTGTTAAAAAACTCTTCTTCATCAACCTCCGTTAACGCCGGATCAAACTGATAGAACCAGTAGGTCTTGACATTTTCTTCCGGATAGCGGTTAAATTCTGCTTCAGAAAGCATCAGTCTGGGATACCGGCCCGCGCCCAACCAAAGGGTATTAAAAGGTTTCACCGTACCCACCAGGGTATATGTTTTTGTGAATATTTCAGGCTCTTCCGCTTCTTCATCGGCGACACTGTAATGAACCGTGATCTGCTGGCCCAGATCATAACTGTATCCCAGCTCCTGCAACGTGTTCAGATCCGCGGCCGCTTCTGTATCGTTCTCCGGAAGTCTTCCTTCGTACAGCCGGATCCTGGCAAAAGACAGGAGAGACGAGTCCAGAAAGCCTGCCTTCAGCCCCAGACTTTTTCCCTGTTCATCACAGATATAAGTGCCGCACTTCAGGAAGCCTTTATTGGACAGATAGGGGTGATTCAGACTGCCATCTTCTGAAGAAATGATCCAGTCCCCGTAATTTTCCCGATTCTGTTCCTTAATGTACATATTCAATATGTTCTGCACCATCAGGATCCCGGACATGAAAAAGGT
>CACZSO010000102.1 GCA_902783795.1 uncultured Eubacteriales bacterium | reverse complement strand
GCCCGGCGTCGTCAGCGGCGTATCCATGGTATTCTTGCCGGCCATGACGAACTATGTGGTCCTGGATATGTTATACAACAGCACCTACATCATGGGCAGCCTCATCGGCAGCTATTTCGCCGCCTACAACTGGCACGGCGGATCCATGATCGCCCTGGTGCTCTTAGGTGTCATCTGTGTCTTCACCCTGCTCACCAACGGGACTGAGAAAGAAGATGCCAGAACAGGAGGTGCGCTGTTATGATCAAAAAATGGATACGGCCACTGTTCCCCATACTGATCCTCATCTTTTTATATGCCCCGATCCTGATCCTCGCGTTCTACAGCTTTACAGGATCCACCCAGATCGGCGCGGTGAGAGACTTCACTTTAAAGAACTATGTGACATTGTTCACCACAGAAGAGCTGAGAAACATGATCCTTGGGACCATCCTTCTGGCCCTGATCTCCGCCGTATTAGCGACGTTCTTAGGCACTTTAGGCGCCATCGGCAGCTTTTATTCCAAAAAGCGGACATCCTCAGCCATGGCCACGCTGAACCAGATCCCGGTCATCAACGCCGATGTGGTCACGGGCTTTTCTATCTGTATCCTGGTAGTGGTGGTCTTCGGCATCAGCAAGGATACCTTTATCCCGCTGATCATCGGCCACGTGACCCTCTGCGCTCCCTTTGTGTATCTTTCGGTGATCCCGAAATTAAAGCAGATGGATTCCAGCCTTTATGAGGCAGCCCTGGACCTGGGCGCTACCCCCAGGACAGCCCTGCTCCGGGTGGTGATCCCGCAGATCCTTTCCGGCGTGATCTCCGGTTTCTCCCTGGCGATCACCCTGTCATTAGATGATTATTTCATCGCGACTTACACAAAACCGGCCACTTTTGATACCATCAGTACCTATGTGGTCAATGCCACGAAGGGTTCCCAGACATCCATCAAGACCGCCCTCTGGGCCTTGTCCACGGTGATCTTCCTCATCGTCATCCTGATCGTAGTGTTCATGAATCTGAATGCATCGCGGGATAAGAAAGAAGAGATCAGGAGGAAAAAAGCATGAAGATAAAGAGAATTTTGCTGATCCTTCTGACGGTGATGCTGGTACTTCCCAGTGTGCCGAAGGAAACGGTCCACGCAGAGGATGATACCGTGGTCTTAAGAGTCTGCAACTGGGAAGAATACATTGACCTGGGTGACTGGGACGAGGAAGAGACCATCGACCTGGAAAGCGGTGATATCATAGGTGAAAATGATATGATCACCGATTTTGAAGCCTGGTATGAGGAGACTTACGGAAAGAAGGTCCGGGTGGAATATTCCACTTTCGGTACGAATGAAGACCTGTACAATATGCTGACCTTAGGGGATGTATATGACCTGGTCTGTCCTTCGGAATACATGATCATGAAGCTCATGGCAGAGGACCGGGTGGCCCAGCTGTCAGAGGGCTTCTTCGATACGGAAACCGAAGAAAATTATTACATCAAAGGCGTTTCACCCTTTATCCGTGAGATGTTCGAGTCTCATGAGATCAAAGGCGTGACCTGGGATAAGTGCGCCGCAGGCTATATGTGGGGCGTCACCGGATTTGTGTATAATCCGGAGGAAGTGACGGAAGAAGAGGCCTCTACCTGGCATCTTCTGGAAAATGAGGATCACAACCGCCAGATCACCATTAAGGACAATGTGCGGGACAGTTATTTTGCAGCTGTCGGAGCTTTGAAGTCAGATCTTCTGACCTCCGAGGCGTTCCTTTCTGATCCTGATTATGCTAAGAAGCTGCAGGAGGAGATGAACGACACCTCCCAGGAGACCATCGACCAGGCTCAGGCTTATCTGCAGGGTATCAAGGATAATCTGTACTCTTTTGAGACAGACTCCGGCAAGGCGGATATGATCACCGGCAAGGTGGTGGCAAATTATCAGTGGTCCGGGGATGCGGTCTATACCATGGACCAGGCTGAAGAGGATGATTATTACCTGAATTTCGCCGTGCCCGTAGAATCCACCAATATCTATTTTGACGGCTGGGTCATGCTGAAGGACGGTCTTAATGAGGATGCCCGGAAACAGCAGGCAGCAGAAGCGTTTATCAACTTCGTGTCCCGCCCGGACAATGTGATCCGGAACATGTACTACATCGGCTACACCTCTGCCATTTCCGGCGGCGATGATGAGCGGATCCTGGAATATGCGGACTGGTGTTACGGTGCGGAAGAAGATGAAGAAGACGTGGTGGATTATGATCTTAGCTATTTCTTCACAGAAGAAGAAGGATCAGAAGACTATATCCTGACCGTGCCGGAAGAGCAGTTGAAGCGGCAGCTGACAGCCCAGTACCCTTCGGAAGAGATCATCGACCGGGCCTCCATCATGGTCTATTTTGATGAGGCAAAGAGTGAAGTGATCAACCGGATGTGGATCCGGGTGCGCTGCTATAATATCAGCCGGGTGCCTCTGGCAGCCTGGATCATCCTGGGGGCCGTGGTGGCAGCCAGTATCGCTCTTTACGTGAGAATGAAGATCAGGATGGCTCATTTAGGCAAATGATACTTAATTATTTTACTTCGTCTCATTTATTAACGCTGGCCATCGGCTGTCTGCTGGTGGCCGCTTTGTATATTCTGCTGAAACATCTGCCGGACAGGACCAGACGGAGCTTGATGTTCCTTTTGTCTCTGTTAGGGCCCATCAGCATGATCTGGGACCCGCTGGCCCATGAGGACTGGCTTCGTTTCCTTCCGCTCCATCTGTGTTCTTTCAATGCAGCAGTCATCCCTGTCGTGGTGCTGACGAAAAACGAGCGGCTGGGGAATCTTTTGCTTCTCTGGTGCCTGGGCGGAGCCATGGCCTTGCTGCTGAACGGGACCGAGGCAGCCTGGAATCCTTCTTCTCTGGATTTCTGGGCGTTTTTTGTCCCCCATGTTTTTGAGATATGCATCCCGGTATTCATGTTTGCTTTCCACTATGTGAAAAAGAAGCTGAAATACATTCCGGGAACCATCTTGATCACAGGCATAGCCTATACCATGGTGCATCTGGTCAATGTTCTGATCAACCGCCATCTGGACCAGGTACAGGCCGCTTACCGGGTCAATTACATGTTTTCTGTCTGGCCGGACAATGCCTTTCAGCAGATGCTGTGGAACATTGTCCCCTATGCCTACTGGTACAGCTATCTGTATTTCCCCCTGGTGGTGGTCTGGCTGGGGGCTGTATACCTGCCGGAGATCATCCGGGCCATCAGAAACAGACATCATAAGAATACATAAAGAGGGATGAAAATGAAACTGGTTTTTCCCGATATCACTTATAAAGACCGGGCCATCGGATATATCCGCGAATTTTACGAGTGTGGATCTGAGATCAATGGAAGCGGAAGCCTGGACCGGTATCTGAAAGAATCCACCTATGAGGAATGGCTGAAAAAATTGACAATGGATATGGATATCGCCAATATTCCTGTATCCAAGGTTCCTGCGCTGACCTATTTCTATGTACGGGAAGAGGATGAAAGGATCGTTGGGATGATCAATATCCGTCTGGCGCTGAATGAATTCTTAAGAAACGAAGGCGGGCATATCGGCTATTCCATAAGGCCCACCGAAAGACGCAGGCATTATGGCACAGAGATGCTTAAGGCCGGCCTGAAAGTCTGTGATGTCATAGGGATCAAAGAAGTACTGGTCTCATGTGATAAAGATAATATCGCCTCTGCAGGCGTCATCAAAAACTGCGGAGGGATCCTGAAGCATGAACTATACAGCGAAAGATACGATGAGACGCTTAGTATGTATGTGATCAGACGGCAGACAGATAAAAATGAGAGAGGAGAAGCATGAAACATTTTGATCCGGCACCAAGCCCCACCGGTGCATATGCTGTCGGGACACTGACCTATACCATAAAAGACCAGCGTCCGGAAGCAAGGGACCCTTCTGTCATGAGAAGTGTGGCGGCCAGGGTGTATTATCCTGTCCTGAAAAGTTCTGTGGACGGGAAGGAAAAAGAACATCACCTGACGCCTGAAATATGCCAGGCCATGAAGAAAGTCTTCAAGATCCCCATGAATTATGAAAAGCTGGAGCAGCAGGGGAGAAACGTGTCAGAATGTTACCCTAACGCGCCTAAAATAGAGGGAGAAAAGTTTCCCCTCATCATGTTCCATCATGGAGTCGGCTCCTACCGGGAAGGGAATTCGTTTTTGTGCATCGAACTGGCGTCCCACGGATATATCGTCATCTCAGTGACCCATCCGGGAGAAGCTTTATGTGCAGAATTTGATGACGGTACTGTGCAGTTTTTTGATAAGACTGTTTCGAGAAAGGCCTATGAGCCCATGTTCAGGGGCATCGTCGAGTTTGGGAAACTGACAAAAGCCAAAGGAAGTCATGAAGAACTGGCAGAAAGGTTTGACGAGCTTCAGAGGAAATACTGCCGCTTTATGATGAGCAGGCTGGATGAATGGGTCAAGGATAACGACGCGGCGGCAGCTTATGCCAGGGAACATCTTTCAGACATGATCGATTTTACGAAAGGCATCGGAGTCACCGGTCATTCTTTCGGCGGAAATACAGCGTACCGGCTCTGCACGGATAATCCAGAATATGTCTGCGGCATCAATATTGACGGCGGATTATTCGGAGATTACGCTGACAGTATCCTTAACAGACCCTTCCTTCAGATCAGCTGCAGGGACAATGAAACAGTGGTCACGAGGGTCTACTTAAAGCACACAAAACCTGTTTATAAAGTACTGTTCAGAGATATGAGGCATTTAGGTTTCTCGGATATGAAACATCTCATCAATTTCAGCGTAGGAAAGCTCGGAGCAGATGAATTGCACGAAAACCTGTGCAAAGTCCACCTGGAGTTCTTCGATACTTACCTGAAAGGACTTAAGAAGGAACCGGATATCCGGAGCAATGATGTCATCACTGTAGAAAAAATCGATGCAGATATGTAGTCTGAGAAAGGGAGGAGCGTATGGATTATACGAACATTAAAGGTACTGGTCTAAAAGTTTCCCGTGTCTGTCTGGGGACGATGACCTTTGGCGGGCAGACCAGCGAGGAGGAGGCTCTGCGGATGGTAGACTATGCGCTGGACCAGGGTGTAAACTTTTTCGACACGGCGGATACTTATACAGGAGGCAGCAGTGAGAAGATCCTGGGAAAAGCCCTGGAAGGGAAGCGTGATCTCGCGGTGATCGCCACGAAAGTGACGAATCCCAAAGGTTCGTGGCCGAATCTGTCCGGCCAGGGAAGAAAGCATATCCTGACGGATATCGAGGAAAGCCTCCGCAGTCTCCGTACGGATTATATCGATCTTTATTATCTGCATCATCCTGATCCGTCCACACCGGCAGAAGAGGTCATCGAGACCATGACCGGCCTGGTGCGAAGCGGCAAGATCCGCTATTATGGACTCAGCAATTACAGTACCTGGCAGTGCTGTGCCTTTATCCATACAGCCAGGGAAATGCATGCCATCGCGCCTGTGGTGACAGAAAGTGTGTATAATCTTATCACCCGGGGCATTGAAAACGAAATGGTGCCTTTTCTGACAGAATATAAGATGGGGCTTACGGTGTATAACCCCATAGCTGCCGGTCTGCTTACCGGAAAGCACATCCATGAAAAACCAGAAGAAAATACCCGTTTTGCGCTGAATTACGGTTATGAACTGAGGTATTTCAATGAAAAAAACAGGGCAGCAGTGGAACGGCTGTCCGAGATCGCAGAAGAAAACGGCATGAGCCTGCTGGAACTTTCCCTCCAGTGGCTTTTGAACCAGCCGGTGGTGGACAGCGCCATCATAGGCGCCAGTAAATTCGACCATGTGGTACAGAATCTTTCACTGGCGGCAGAGAAGAAGACATTGTCCGATGAAACACTTCAAAAATGCGATGAAGTATGGGCATCTCTTGCGGGGCAATATTTTAACTATCACGGAAGCACCCCGCCTCCGAGACGGCCGGAGAAAACGAATTCCTGATAAGAGGTGGTCTAAGATGAAAAGAAATAATATGATCTGTTTTGCTGCCATAACGGCAGCGGTCCTTATATGCGGGACATTGTCTGGATGCGGCCGGGAGACATCAAAGCCGCGGAATGCCCGGGAGATCATCGAAGAAATGGTGGTGGATTACGGCAGCTATGGAGAAGAAGCTTCTTCGCGCATCAAAGAACTCCTGAAAGAACTCACTTCTGCGGACCAGAACCTGGGAAAGCGCTGGGAGAAGATCACTGACCAGTGGATGTCCATAGGCAAGGATCTGAAGCTGAATTATGAAGTGCTGCCGGATGGCCTTCCGGAAACGGAGGAGCTGTGCATCGTCTGCCTGGGATTTCAGCTGGAACCGGATGGCACGATGCGAGAGGAGCTTCTGGAACGGCTGAAGGTGGTGCTGAAGAGTGCCGAGAAATATCCGAAGGCCTGGATCGTGTGTACCGGAGGCGGGACAGCATCAGAAAACAAGTCAGCGACTGAAGCCGGAGAAATGGCGAAATGGCTTATTGAGAAGGGTGTTGATGAAAAGCGTATCATCGTAGAAGATAATTCTCTGACAACGGCCCAGAATGCCATCTTCACCTATGATATCCTGACCACACAGCATCCTAAAGTGAAGAAGATCGCCATCGTATCCAGTGACTATCATATTGAGACCGGGACATTGCTCTTCAATGCAGAAGCTGTCCTGCGCTCTGGCGTACCGGGCAATGAAAATCTGGAAGTAGTCTCAAATGCAGCCTGGAAGGCACCTTCGGGAAGTCTGTCCGCCATGTTCCAGGCAGGGGCTCTCATCGAGCTTTCCGGTGACACAGAGACAGCTTTTGAGATCTACTATGATAATTATGATATACATTCTCTGCCGCCGCTGAAATAAACACCCCTTTATCCGGAGGCTTAAGCCCGGATAAAGGGGCTTTTATATGCAAATCTACTTGATAGACAAAGGATTTTGTTATATAATCTACTAATTGGTGATCTATGAATAATACCTATAAAACCGTAAAAATCGAGGGTCAGGGCACTTACGAGGAGAAAAAATCCAAGTTCCTGGGGGTGATCCGCCATACAGAAACGGAAGAGGAGGTCGCAGCATTTCTTTCAGAGATCCGGAAGAGATACTATGATGCTTCTCATCATTGCTATGCCTGCGTGCTGGGAAGAGACGGGGGCAATGTAAGATCGTCGGATGACAGGGAGCCTTCCGGAACTGCGGGGCACCCCATCCTGGCTGTCCTGCAGGGCGCAGGACTCACGGACTGCTGTCTTATCGTCACCCGGTATTTCGGAGGGACGCTTTTAGGTACCGGAGGTCTGGTGCGGTCCTATACGAAAGCCGCGAAGGAAGCAGTAAATGCCGCTCTCATCGTAGAAAAGTATGAGGCGGAGATACTCAATGCCACGGTGGATTACAGCTTTTACGGTGCTTTGCAGAATTATTTGAGAGATAAAGGCTTAGAGCCTGGAGATACGGTTTTTTCCGATAAGGTCACGGTGGTGTTCCCGGTGGATGCCGGGGAGGCAGAAAGTACCGTAAAAGCCTTGACGGATCTGACACAGGGAAGAATCACGATCAAGAGGAATGAAGAACATTTATGGTTAGAGAAGACGTCAGAAATATTGCTATAATCGCCCATGTAGACCATGGAAAGACCACGCTGGTGGATCAGCTCTTACGGCAGAGCGGTGTGTTCCGGGAGAATCAGGAAGTCCAGGAGCGTGTCATGGATTCCAATGACATCGAGCGGGAGCGGGGCATCACCATCTTATCGAAGAATACAGCCGTATCTTATAAAGGCATTAAGATCAATATCGTGGATACCCCCGGCCATGCGGATTTCGGCGGTGAAGTGGAACGTGTCTTGAAGATGGTGGACGGTGTCGTCTTAGTGGTGGATGCTTTTGAAGGCCCTATGCCCCAGACGAAATTTGTCTTGAGAAAAGCGCTGGAGCTGGATCTGGACCTGATCACCTGCATCAATAAAGTGGACCGGCCGGAAGCGCGGCCGGAAGAGGTGGTCGATGAGGTGCTGGAACTTTTGATGGACCTGAATGCCAACGAAAAACAGCTGGACTGCCCCTTTGTTTTTGCTTCCGCTAAAGGCGGCTATGCAGTCCGGGACCTTCAGGATGAACCGAAGGATATGATCCCGCTGTTTGAGACCATCATCGAAGCGATCCCCGCGCCAAAGGGAGATGAAAACGCGCCGCTCCAGGTGCTGATCTCTACCATCGATTACAATGAATATGTGGGCCGCATCGGCATAGGGAAGATCGACAACGGTTCCATCAGGGTAAATCAGGAATGTGTCCTGGTGAATGCCCACGATCTTTCCAAACATGAAAAAATAAAGATCTCCAAGCTGTATCAGTTTGACGGGCTGCAGCGGGTGGACGTGAAGGAGGCCGGGATCGGCGATATCGTGGCCATTTCAGGTATTGCGGATGTGTCCATAGGTGATACCATCTGCGGTGATCCTCTGAATCCGGATCCCATTCCTTTCCAGAAGATCTCCGAGCCCACCATTGCCATGCAGTTCATGGTGAATGACAGCCCCCTGGCCGGCACGGAAGGCAAGTATGTGACTTCCCGCCATATTCGGGACCGGCTGTACCGGGAGCTGAATACGGATGTATCCCTCCGGGTAGAAGATACGGAGAATACTGACTGCTTCAAGGTTTCCGGAAGAGGAGAGCTGCATCTTTCCGTGCTTATCGAGAACATGCGCCGGGAAGGCTATGAATTTGCAGTCTCCAAGGCAGAAGTTATTACCAAGAAAGATGAGCGGGGCCGGACACTGGAGCCCATGGAACAGGTGTATATCGATGTTCCTGAGGAGTTTTCCGGCGCGGTCATACAGAAACTCGCACAAAGGAAAGGCGAACTCTTAGGTATGGGCAATGCCCAGGGCGGCTATGTGCGGCTGGAGTTCCAGATCCCCTCCCGGGGGCTTATCGGCTACCGCGGCGAGTTCATGACAGACACGAAGGGAAACGGCATCATGAACACGATCTTTGACGGTTATGATATCTGGAAGGGCGATATTTCTTACCGCCGCCAGGGTTCCATCATTGCCTTCGAGACCGGGGAATCCATTACCTATGGCCTGTTCAATGCCCAGGAGCGGGGTCTTCTGTTCATTGGTGCCGGCGAAAAAGTCTATGCCGGAGAAGTCATCGGGCAGACGGGGAAACCGGAGGATGTGGAGGTCAATGTCTGTAAGACAAAGAAGCTGACCAACACCCGTTCTTCCGGCTCGGATGAGGCACTCCGCCTGGTGGCGCCGAAGATCATGTCGCTGGAACAGTGCATGGATTTTATAGATACAGATGAGCTGTTAGAGGTGACGCCCCAGCATCTGAGGATCCGGAAAAAGATCCTGGATCCGACCCTCAGGAAACGCGCCCAATTCAAAAAATCCTAAGCCTTCCCCTCTGGGGCCGCTGGGTGCCAGTGGCACCCATTTAGCGCGGCGTAAGGCCTGGTGTCAGCGAAGCTGACGGATGAGGAGCCTTCCCCTCTGGGGAAGGTGGCCCGAAGGGCCGGATGAGGCACCCTTTCATTTTATACAGAGGTAAATTATGGATACTGTCAAAATTCTTGTGGTTGATGATGAGGACCGGATGAGAAAGCTGGTCCGCGACTATTTAAGCCGTGAAGGTTATATGATCCTTGAAGCGGCGGATGGCGAGCAGGCTTTAAAGACCTTCTTTGAAGAAAAAGACATAGCCCTGGTGATCCTGGATGTCATGATGCCGAAGTTAAACGGCTGGGAAGTCTTGAAGGAGATCCGCCAGTATTCCGACGTCCCGGTGGTCATGCTGACGGCGAAATCCGAGGAAAAAGATGAACTGCAGGGCTTTAAACTGGGAGTCGATGAATACATTTCCAAGCCCTTCTCCCCGAAGGTCATGGTAGCCCGTGTTTCAGCGCTGTTAAAACGCAACCGTTCCGTTTCCGATGACACATTGGAGGCCGGGGGCATCGTGATCGATAAGCAGGCCCATACCGTTACCATCGACGGACAGAATGTGGAGCTTTCCTTTAAGGAATTCGAACTGCTGCAGTATTTTGTAGAGAACCAGGGCATTGCACTGTCGCGGGAAAAAATACTGAACAATGTGTGGAATTACGATTATTTCGGCGATGCCAGGACCATTGACACTCATGTGAAAAAACTCCGGTCAAAGATGGGCGACAAGGAACGCTACATCCACACGGTCTGGGGCATCGGCTACAAGTTTGAAGTGACCGCTGATGAATGATAGGAAGCATATAGAAAAGACCCGGCCTCTCTAAGCCGGGTCTTTCTGTAAAATATGAGTAATGCTCCATCAGACGCGTTTTTTCCCTGTGATGATAAAAATGCACACATACATAATGGCCATGCAGCCC
This sequence comes from uncultured Eubacteriales bacterium, assembly GCA_902783795.1. GTDB lineage: Bacteria > Bacillota > Clostridia > Lachnospirales > Lachnospiraceae > UBA1267. The sequence continues at coordinate 2,294 of CACZSO010000102.1, read as the reverse complement.
AGCATGATCCAGAAGATAGGCGTGTAGCTGTGGGCTATGTCATAGATCAGGCCGTTGATGGTGGTGGCAAAGGCATAGACCACCGTAGAAAACAGGGAGATCTTCGGGTAGGTAGAAGTATAATGAGTGATGCCGAAAGCCTCCCGGCAGGTCATGGCCAGGCCCAGGGTACAGGTGGCAGAGCTGAAGCCGATGAGGGCGGAGGCCAGGTAGAAGATGAATACATTTTTGACAGTCAGGACCAGGATGATGCCCGCGAGGGTGGCGGTGAGATAGATCAGCATGGAACGCCTTACCCCCATACGGTCTATCAGGAAGCCTAAAAGCAGCTTTCCGGCCGTATTGATGACCATGGTAATAGAAAGCATGGCGGCGCCGACGGCCGCGGTAAAGCCGTAAAAAACGGCTATGCCGGTAAAGTGAGGAGTGATGGAGGGAATAAACCCTGTCAGGGAGGCAAAGAGCGCGGCGATGACAAACAGCCAGACCGGGATCTTATCCTGGGCTTTGGGCAGGTGCTCCTTTCCGAAACGGACCCTCTGGACCCCTTCCACTTCGCCGTAAGCCAGCTGGCCGATATCGCCGGGATCCAGGCTCATCTTGAATAAGAGCATGGGCAGATACAGGACCAGCATGAAGATGGCAGAGATCAGGTAGCCCGTCCGCCAGCCGCTCTTTTCGATGATCGATGAGAAGATGGGTGTAAACACGGCGCCTGCCACGCCGGAAAAGGCCATGGCAATGCTGGTGATGACGGCGGTGTTCCTGTGGAACCAGTTGCTGATGATGACAGTAGCGGCGATCAGCCCCAGGAAACCGGTGGAGAAACCACGGATGGCATTCAGTACATACATGAGCCAGAGGCTTTTTACCATAGAAAGCAGTACCGTGGCACCTATGGTAAGCGCAACAAAGACCCATACCAGGGGCTTATAGTTTTTCTTCTTCATAAGCCGCGGCATGAGGGCCCCGCCCAGGGCACAGATAAGGTTGACCAAAGTCATATTCAGGCTGGCGCTGCCGCGTCCCACGCCGAATTCCTCAGCGATGGGGGTAATGAACAGGCCGCCGATACTGGTGATCAGGCCTACGCTGGCGCCGATGGACAGGCACAAAGCAGTAAGCACCATGATGTGAGACCGCTTCATAGTTTTTAGCATAGAAAACCTCTTTTCTTTGCGGACTGCCGGGCGGGGAGATCTTCCTGACATCCGGCCGTGTATTTACGCTATCGTACTGCGAACTGTTCCGGCCGTCAATAAGTTTTTGCAGAAATATGGCCGGTGCAGAAGATTTTGATTTTTATATAAGGAGTAATACCCGTGAGTGATCATCAGCACATTGTCCATCCCATCCCTCCCTTTTTCAAGGATGATTCAAAGATCCTGATCCTGGGCAGTTTTCCTTCTGTCAAGACCAGGGAATCCGGCTTTTTCTACGGCCATCCCCAGAACCGCTTCTGGAAAGTCATGGCAGCAGTCTTTAAGGACGATGTTCCGGCCACTGTGCCTGAAAAGCACGCGTTTCTTTCCCGCCACCAGATAGCCTTATGGGACGTGATCCATTCCTGCGATATCATCGGCTCATCAGATGCCAGCATCCGGAATGTGACGGTGAATGACTTAAGTGTGGTTTTAGATCAAGCGCCTGTGGGGAAGATCTTTGTAAATGGAAAGGCCGCGGAAAAGCTATATAAGAAGTATACGGAGCCGTTGATGCAGAGGCCGGCCATCTGCCTGCCCTCCACCAGCCCGGCAAACGCCGCCTGGACACTGGAAAAACTCACAGAAGCCTGGAAGGCCGTAAGGGAATAAAGCCAGCCCGGATAGAAAGGCCTTTATATCTTGAGGTAGACGGGACCCTGTAAAAGTGGTATAATCTCAGAGATAAAAGTCAGGAGGAGTGTCGGTAAGGTGAGAAGAGTAGTATCCCTGAGAACAAAGATCGTGCTGATCTTTTTTGCTGTAGTGGTATTTGTCATTATGGCTTTTCTCTCTATGAATCTTTTCTTCGGTCCAAGGACGTCTATCCTGGATAACCAGAAAAAGCTGAAGACTGTCTATTCCACATTGGCTGTGATGGTGGCGGATCCGGAGACGACAGCCACGGATCTGATCGGTTATGTATCTTCCCTGAAAAACGACATGAATGTCACCTTTGCCCTGCAGCGAAGTGACTCCGACTGGAGATTTACGAACTTTTCTAATGAGACCATGTCGCCTTATGAACGGGAATTCCTGCTGGAACGGCTGCAGGCAAATTTCCTGGGCATGAACACAGATAGCGTGAAGATC
>CACZSO010000101.1 GCA_902783795.1 uncultured Eubacteriales bacterium | reverse complement strand
GTGGCCATCGGCTGCATCAATACGGTGCTGAACCTGGTGGACGATGAATCCATCAAAAAGGCAGTGACCATGCATGTGCCGGCGGGAACGGAAGAGATGAATCTGAGGGCTCTTAACGAGGGCATTGCCCTGGCGAGAAAGACTGAAGAACCGGCTTCCGGACGGAAAAAGAAAGCAGCCAAAGAAGAGGCGGTGGTCTCATGAAGATCCATGAATATCAGGCAGCGGAACTGTTTCGCACTTACGGACTGCCGGTACCGGAAGGGTATCTGGTGACAGAAAAAGAAGAGGCTTTCGAGAAAGCATCGGTCTTAGGAAGCTGTGTCGTCAAGGCACAGGTCCACTCCGGAGGCCGGGGAAAAGCCGGCGGCGTGAAAGTTGCGAAGACCCCGGAAGAAGCAGCAGCCATTACAGAAGAAATGCTCGGGAAATGTCTGGTGACGAAACAGACCGGGCCTGAAGGAAAGATCGTTCGGAAAGTGTATCTGACGGAAGTGGTCAGTGTAGAAAAAGAATATTATCTCAGCGTCACCACAGATAACGAGAGCGGGAATCTGGTGATCATCGTTTCGGAAGCCGGCGGTACAGAGATCGAGGAGACCGCAAAACTTTATCCGGAAAAATTGAAGAAGATCCCGGTGTCCGTGACGGAAGGGTTTAAGACGTACCAGGGCTTGATGGCCGCGGATTTTTTGAAGCTGGAGGGTGAGAACCGGAAGGAACTTCAGCAGATCCTTTCCGGCATGGTGAAGCTTTATCTTGAGAAGGATGCCAGTCTGGCGGAGATCAATCCATTAGTGCGGACAGAAGAAGGCGCGCTTCTCTGTCTGGATGCAAAGATCAATTTTGATGACAATGCTTTATTCCGGCATCCGGAGATCACGGCTTTACGGGATGTGGATGAAGAAGATCCGAAGGAATATGAGGCTTCAAAGTATGGGCTGAATTACATCAGCTTATCCGGCAATATCGGCTGTCTGGTGAACGGGGCTGGCCTGGCCATGGCCACCATGGACGAGATCAAGGCCATGGGCGGTACGCCGGCGAATTTCCTGGATGTGGGCGGCTCTGCCACAAAGGAAAAAGTCACAGCTGCTTTCCGGCTGCTGACAGCGGATGAAAAGGTGGAAGCTATTTTTGTCAATATTTTTGGCGGGATCATGCATTGTGATACTATCGCTGAAGGCGTGACGGCGGCTGTTGCCGAAACAGGGCTGACATTGCCCCTGGTGGTACGGCTGGAAGGCACGAATGCTGAAGAGGGTAAGCAGATCCTGAAAGCTTCAGGGCTTAAGATCACGGCAGCGGACGATATGGCGGACGGCGCCAGAAAAGCTGTGGATGAAGCCAGAGCCTTTCATCAGGCGAAGAAGGGAGGTGCCTTATGAGCATCCTGGCAAATAAGGAGACTCGCGTCCTGGTCCAGGGCATTACCGGAAAACAGGGACAGTTCCATACAGAACAGATGCTGGCCTATGGCACGAAGATCGTGGGCGGTGTGACCCCGGGGAAGGGCGGCCAGACCATCTTTGACCTGCCCATCTTCAATACCGTGGCTGAGGCTGCTGCCGAGACCGGCGCAAATGCCTCTGTCATCTATGTGCCGCCGGCATTTGCGGCGGATTCGATCCTGGAAGCCACCGATGCAGGGATCCGGCTCATCGTCTGTATTACAGAGGGCATCCCGGTAAAGGATATGTGCCGGGTGAAACAATATCTTCGCGGCAAGGATACGGTGCTGATCGGGCCTAACTGCCCGGGGATCATCACTCCGGATGAATGCAAGATCGGCATTATGCCGGGTTATATCCACAAGAAAGGCCATGTGGGTGTGATATCCCGCTCCGGGACCCTGACTTATGAAGCGGTAAAACAACTGTCCGATAGGAATATCGGCCAGTCCACGGTGGTGGGCATCGGCGGCGATCCGGTGAAATGTACCGGATTCCTGGAGATGCTGAAGGCTTTTGAATCGGATCCTGACACCTATGCGGTAGTCATGAACGGAGAGATCGGCGGCTCCGGGGAAGAAGAAGCTGCGGAGTATATCAAGCATGTCATGACTAAGCCTGTGGCGGCCTTTATTGGCGGCCAGACCGCACCGGAAGGGAAACGGATGGGCCATGCAGGTGCCATCATTTCCGAAGGCAAAGGCACTGCGGAAGGGAAGATCAATGCTTTGAAAGACGCCGGCGTGGAGATAGCCATGACACCGGACGATATCGGTGAAGCGCTGGTGAGAATCCTGAAGAGGAGGGGCATCTATGAACACTGCGTCAATTCTTGAAACTATTATGATCCTGTGCTTTG
>CACZSO010000100.1 GCA_902783795.1 uncultured Eubacteriales bacterium | reverse complement strand
TAGAAGATATATATATTACACCTCATCCGCCCCTTCGGGGCACCTTCCCCTCAAGGGGAAGGCTTTGGGGAAGGGAGGAAGGAGTATTATGGGATTAGATAAGACGATACATAAAGTAATGGTGATCGGGTCGGGGCCCATCGTGATCGGCCAGGCAGCGGAGTTTGACTACGCCGGTGCCCAGGCCTGCCGCGTCCTCATCGAAGAGGGGCTGGATACGGTCCTGGTAACCCCTAACCCGGCTACGATCATGACAGATAAACATCTGGCTAATGAGATCTACTTAGAAGCCCTGAACGCAGAGACTGTGGCCCGGGTCATCGAAAAAGAGCGTCCGGATGGTCTTTTGGCGGGCTTAGGCGGCCAGAATGGCCTCACCATCTCCATGCAGCTGAAAAAGAGCGGGGTCCTGGATAAATACGGTGTGAAACTGCTGGGTACCGATGTTTCTGCCATCGATAAGGCAGAAGACCGTGAACAGTTCCGGGATACCATGCAGTCTATCGGCCAGCCCTGCGTGCCTTCTGACATAGCGGAAGACCTGGAGACAGCCCTTGCCATCGCGGAAAAGATCGGCTATCCTGTCATCGTACGGCCGGCCTTTACCTTAGGCGGCACCGGCGGCGGCATCGCGGATACAGAAGAAGAACTGAAGGTCATCGCCAAGACGGGCCTGGACATGTCGCCCATCACCCAGATCCTGGTGGAAAAGTGCATCTCCGGATGGAAAGAGATCGAGTTCGAGACCATGCGGGATGCGGAAGGTAATGCGGTCATCGTCTGTTCCATGGAGAATGTAGACCCGGTGGGCGTCCATACCGGCGATTCCATCGTGGCGGCGCCGGCATTGACATTAACGGACCGGGAATTCGCCATGCTGAAGCAGGCAGCGCTGGATATCGTCAAGGCCATCGGTGTCATTGGCGGCTGTAATGTGCAGTTTGCCCTTAAGCCGGATGGTTCCGAGTACGCGGTCATCGAGGTAAATCCCCGGGTGTCCCGTTCATCGGCCCTGGCATCCAAAGCCACCGGCTATCCCATCGCGAAGATCACCACCCGTTTAGCCTTAGGTTATCTCCTTTCTGAGATCAAAAATCCGAAGACCGGTGTCTCTTTGCAGGGCTTTGAGCCGGATGTGAAATACATCGTTGTAAAATTCCCGAAGTGGCCCTTTGATAAATTTGCAGGTTCTTCCCGGAAACTGGGGACGCAGATGAAGGCCACCGGCGAGGTCATGTCCATCGCGCCTACCTTTGAAGCGGCCATGATGAAGGCCGTCCGCGGGGCAGAGATCGGACTGGATACGCTGAACGCACAGCCTTTGAATGATCAGTCTCTTAAAGAGCGGCTGGCGGCCCAGGATGATTACCGGATCTTCACGGTTTTTGAAGCACTGAAGGCCGGCATGCCGGTGGAAGAGATCTACCGGATCACCATGATCGATCCTTATTTCCTGAATAAGCTGATGAATCTGGTGAAGGTGGAAGAGGAGCTCACTCATGGGCCGCTGACGCAGGAACTCCTGCTGAAAGCGAAGGAATATGGCTATCCTGATTCGGCCATCAAACGCCTTTCCGGGCAGGAGACGCTGCCGGAAACACCCTTTACCTACCGGATCGTGGAAACTTGCCAGCCGGTATTCGGCGATGAACAGCCCTATTTCTATTCTGCCATCGGCGGCGAAGATCAGGCCGGCCCCTTCAAGAAGAGCGGGAAACCGGTGGTCATGGTCTTAGGCTCCGGCCCCATCCGCATCGGCCAGGGCATCGAGTTTGACTACAGTTCTGTGCATTGCGTCTGGACGCTGCAAGAAATGGGCTATGATGTAGTTATCGTGAATAATAACCCGGAGACAGTGTCTACGGACTATGATACGGCCAACCGCCTGTATTTTGAGCCCCTGACGCCGGAGGATGTGATGAACATCATCCGGATCGAGGATCCTGTGGGTGTCGTAGTGGCTTTCGGCGGCCAGACTGCCATCAAACTTACCGGCTTCCTGGATAAGCAGGGCATCCGGATCCTGGGGACTTCTGCGGAGAGCATAGACATCGCTGAAGACCGGAGCCGTTTCGATGCACTCCTGGAGACTTTTGGCATCCGCCGTCCCAGGGGCCTGGGTGTCAATACTATGGAGGAGGCGGTGGAAGCCGCGGAAATGCTGGGTTATCCGGTACTTTTACGTCCTTCTTACGTTATCGGCGGCCAGAACATGACCATTTCACGGACAGAGGAAAACACCCGTGCCTACATGGAGAAAATATTGTCCGGCGGTATTGAGAATCCGGTGCTCATCGACAAATATATGCCCGGCATCGAGCTGGAGGTCGATGTTATTTCTGACGGGACGGATGTGCTGATCCCCGGTATCATGGAGCATGTGGAGCGGGCCGGTGTCCATTCCGGCGACTCCATCGCGGTCTACCCGCCCTTCAACTTAAATGATGTGTTTTTAAAGAAGATCTGTGACTGTTCTGAAAAACTGGCCCTGGCCTTAAAGACCCAGGGGCTGGTGAACATCCAGTATCTGATCTATGATAATGAATTGTACGTGATCGAGGTGAATCCCCGGGCCTCCCGGACCGTGCCCTATATCAGCAAGGTCACGGAAGTGCCCATGGTGGATCTGGCGGCCCGGGTCATGCTGGGCGAACCCTTGAAGAGCCTGGGCTACGGCACCGGCCTTTACCGGACGCCGCCTTACTGCGCGGTAAAAGTTCCTGTGTTCTCTTTTGAGAAACTGAACGATGCGAACTCGATCCTGGGGCCGGAGATGAAGTCCACCGGCGAAGTCTTAGGCCTGGGCAAGACCATGGCGGAGGCTTTGTATAAAGGCCTGACTGCTTCTGGCCTGAATGTAACATTGCCGGGCAGCCGGCAGGGGGCCGGTGTGCTTCTAAGCGTGGAAGAGAGCGACTACCAGGAGATCATTTCCCTGGCCAAGCGCTTCTATGATCTGGGGCTGACCCTTTATGCGACGTCAGGCACTGCCAAAGCTATCGAGACCCTGGGGATTCCGGTGCAGGCGGTGGCCAATGCCACAGAAAATGATGAGATCACGGACCTGATGGAAGACCGCAGCATCCACTACATCGTCTATACCGGCGCTGTGAAGGATGCCACCGTAGGGGATTATACGGTGCTGCACCGGAAAGCCATGCAGCTTTCCATCCCCTGCTTCACCTCCCTGGATACCGCCAATGCCCTGGCCGATATCATGGAGAGCCGCTACAACCCGCAGAATACCGAACTCATCGATATCAACCACATGCGGAAATGGCGCCGCAAGATCCATTTCTCTAAGATGCAGTCCTGCGGAAATGACTACATTTTTGTGGAGAATTTTGACAATGAGATCACTTGTCCTGAATCTCTGTGCGTACAGCTGTGCACCGCGCATTACGGCATCGGAGGCGACGGCATCGTTTTGATGGAGCATTCAAAGGTCGCCGATGTGAAGATGCGTTCCTTCAATAAGGACGGGTCCGAAGGCCGGATGGCAGGAAACAATGTGCGCTGTGTGGCCAAATATCTCTACGATAAAGGTTACATCCGCAGTGAATACATGAGTGTGGAAACAGCTTCAGGCATTATCCGTCTGCAAGTCTTTTTAAGAGACGGCAAGGTGAATTCTGTGGCCGTGGATATGGGCCGGGCTTCCTTTACTGCCGCCGATGTTCCTGTGGACAGGGAGGCTTTAGGCTGTGAAAATACAGAAGTGGTGGATTATCCGGTGTCCGTTAACGGCCAGGATTTCAGGATCACCTGTGTTTCCACCGGTAATCCCCACTGCGTAGTTTTTGAGGATGCCATCGATGCCCTGGATTTGGATATTTTAGGGCCTTCCTTTGAGTATGCACCTTTCTTCCCGGAACGGGTGAATACAGAATTTGTCCGCCTGGTGGATGCATCTGCCATCCGGGTACGTGTCTTTGAACGCGGCAACGGCGAGACCCTGGCCTGCGGTACCGGTGCCTGCGCAGCGGTGGCAGCAGCTGTGAAAAACGGCTATCTGGCAGCGGGGAAAGATATTCTTGTGAAACTTACCGGCGGTGACCTGACGGTGAATTATACGGAAGAGCATGTAATACTCACCGGCTCCGCCGTCATGGTCTTCGAAGGCGAATTCGAATACTAGCCTTCCCCTTTGGGGAAGGTGCCCCGAAGGGGCGGATGAGGCAGCCTTCCCCTCTGGGGAAGGTGGCCCGAAGGGCCGGATGAGGCAGCTTCCCCTCCAAGGGAAGCCGGGGTTCTATCAGTGTGAGGCGTTCTTATGATAACGACGACTAAAAAAGAGGTTTCCGATCTTCTTCCTCCCATCCCCGAGGACAGCCATAAGTTTACCCGTGGCCGTCTTCTCATGATCTGCGGGTCTTACGGCATGGCAGGAGCCTGTATCATGGCAGCGAAGGCAGCCCTTCGCACCGGCGTGGGTTTTCTGGATCTGGCATTGCCGGAAAGATTATATCCCATCGTAACTGCCGCAGTCCCGGAAGCAGTCTGTTCTGTATATCGGGAGGATGATCCGGAAAATATCCGTACCGTGCTTTCCGCCGCTATAAAAAAAGCAAGTGCGGTGGTGTTAGGGTGCGGCCTGGGAACTCTACGGGAAACTGTCTGCCCGGTGGCTCTTGAACTGTGCGATAAGCCGCTTCTTATAGATGCGGATGGGCTGAATTACATTGCCGGACAGCCGGAGGTCACCTGGGCTTCCAAAGATGTGGTCCTGACGCCTCATGAGGGTGAGATGGCACGGCTTTTAAACACGGAAAGCTTTAAGATCCATGAGCACCGGGAAGAAAAGGCCACAGAGGCAGCGGAAAAGTATCAGGCCGCGATTCTTCTGAAAGGGCCAGGTACATTGACCGTTAAGACAGGATGCGAGACCCATAAGAATCCCACAGGAAGCGCAGCTCTGGCCCGGGCCGGGTCCGGCGATGTGCTTTCCGGCATCATCGGCTCCTTGATGGCCCAGGGAGAAGATGCTTTTTCTGCAGCGCTTTCCGGCGCATATCTCCACGGGCTGGCCGGGGACCTGGCTAAAGAGGAAACAGGCTTAAGAAGCCTGCTTCCCACGGACCTGACAGATTATCTTCCAAAGGCGCTGAAAATAGCAGAAGAGCCTTGAAACAAGGGGTAAGAAACGTTTATCTATGGGCATTGCAAAGCCCCCAAAGAAACAGGCACATATTTTGAAAAAAGCTTTTATTACCGTCAATATTTCTGTATTATTCTTTGGAATGGCCGGTCTGTTTGCCAGATGGATCCATTTGCCGGCTATCCTGATCACCTTCGGGCGCGTTGTGTTTTCTGCCGGCGCGCTCGGACTTTTTATGCTGGCAAGGGGAGAGAGCTTCCGGATAGAAGAGAAGAAAGACCGCCTCTTACTTATACTGGCCGGTGTTATCCTGGCTCTCCACTGGTGGTCATTCCTTTCCTCCATCCAACAGTCCACCGTTGCCATCGGCACTATCACTTTTTCTTCTTTCCCTCTGTTTGTCACCTTTTTAGAACCCCTGGTCTTTCATAAAAAACTGACAAAACGAAGCTTAATTATGGCTGTACTGATCCTTCTGGGGGTCTGCGTCACAGTGCCGGAATTCTCTTTTAAGAATCAGATGGCAGCCGGCATCCTGACGGGAATGGTCTCTGCTTTATCCTATGCTGTCCTTACGGTGATGAATAAGCGATTCGCCGGAAGATACAGCGGTACATTGACGGCTTTTTATGAACAGGCAGCGGCTGCCCTGGTACTGATCCCCTTTGCTCTCAGCCTGAAAGTGGTTCCGGCCCTGTCTGATCTGGGACTGCTGCTGATCCTGGGCATCGTTACCACCGCAGCGGCTCACACCTTGTTTATCAGCAGTCTGAAATCGATCCCGGCCTATCTGGCGGGTGTCTGCTCAGCCATGGAAACAGTCTATGGCATCCTGTTTGCCTTTTTGTTTTTAAGAGAAGTACCCTCGGTGAGGGAGATCCTGGGCGCTGTGATCATAATCGGCACTGTCATCGGGGCACAGCTGTATGAAGGATGGCTGGCAGAGCATAAGGAAAAGGAATGACGCCGGCAGAGTCAAAAAGCAGTCGTTACCATCTTGACTTTAATGCTGTAAAGTGTTAAAGTGAACAGACAAAGGAACCAGAAAAATACAGTGCCATCTGGCACGGGCAAACAGGGGAGGTTATGAAAGATATCCATTCTGAATCGACGGACCGGCTGTTCGATGCATTTATGAAACTTAAGACCAGGGAAGACTGCTATGACTTTTTCCTGGACATCTGTACCATGAAAGAGATAGAAGATATGGCGCAGCGGCTGGATACCGCCGTGCTATTAGATTCCGGGGCAAATTACCGGGACATCTCAGAACGGGTGGGTGTATCCACAGCCACGATCTCCCGGGTCAACCGGTGTTTAAACTATGGGACCGGCGGATACCGGAAGGTGTTGGATGCTTTGAAGGAAGATAAAAAAGAAGAAGGATAAAGATCAGTAAATAAGCTGGGAAGCGGGGCCTTTAAAGGGTCCCGCTTTTTTGCTGTAAAAAAATATCCAAAGGTACTGACAAAAAAATTCAAAAAAGTGCTTGACAAAAACTGCCAACTGTACTATTGTACTATTACGATATTACAATTCAGAAAGGACAGGCCATGAAATGGAGTATTGATAAAGACAGGGCCATCTGCCCGCAGATAGAAGACCAGATCTGCGCTGCCATCTCCTTAGGGGTATTTCAGCCCGGAGAACG
>CACZSO010000099.1 GCA_902783795.1 uncultured Eubacteriales bacterium | reverse complement strand
GGCTCCACGATATCCCTGTTTTCACAGGACACATAAAGGAGAGGTACAAACGGAGTACTGCCTGAAACTCCTCCGTTTATGGGAGGCATGCTGTCAGATACGGATAAAGAAGGCTTCTTGTCAGTAATGAATGAAGAAGCATCTGACGCAGAATTCCTTCTGTACTGATCTGCCAGCAGTTCAAATAGTTTAAGGGAAGCAGTCCTTCTTAGTTCATTCAGTTCCCGGACCGGGATAAAGATATTATCTTCTTTCAGAATCCGAAGAGAATTCCAGTAAAAATCTGTTTCCCCCATTTTTTCCATCTGGGAACGGATTCTGGCTTCATCCATCGGCTGTTTTTCGGCTTTCTGTACTTCATTTCCCCAAACTTCTGCAGAAACCCCTTTTCTATGGCTGCTGTCCGGTATGTCTACTTTCAGATGAGCCTTCTGGCCGGGTATCAGAGAAAGGATCCCGTTGATGCCAAGACTTATTCGGGGTGGCAGAATATCTTCAACCTCCCCTGTCTTTTTATTATTGTGAAAATCCATCATAAAGGGGCCATTCTTCAAATGATAATATCCATCACAGCTGCCACCCCTGCTGAAAAGCTCGTTAAGAGCCCGTATATCTCTTTCATCAGGTCGATAAAAGCCGGCTCCTTTCTCAAGATAAAGATCGAGATATTTTCGATAGATGGAAGTTACGCCGGCGGTATAGGATGGCTTCTTCATCCTGCCTTCGATTTTTAAGGATACGACACCCGCTTCCAGAATCTCAGGAAGGATCTTCAGTGTATTCATATCCTTAAGACTCAAAAGGGAACCTGTCTCACTCCGGCTGCCTTTGCTTTCGGCCTGATAGGGAAGCCGGCAGGGCTGTGCGCAGCGCCCCCGGTTGCCGGACCGTCCTCCAAGCATACTGCTCATCAGGCATCTGCCTGAATAGCAATAGCAAAGCGCTCCATGAATGAAGGATTCAATTTCCATATCCGGGCAGGATTCATGCATGATTTTAATTTCCGGGATCGTCAGTTCTCTGGCAGGGACGACGCGTACGATACCCTTTTCCTTTAAAAAACGCATACCGGCCGGCCCCGTGACTGTCATCTGGGTACTGGCATGGACAGGCAGATCCGGAAATATCTCCTTAACGAAGGATAATACACCAAAATCCTGGACCAGAACCGCGTCCAGACCGGCCTCGTAGTATGGCAGAAGAAAATCATAAAGCTGTTCTCTTAGTTCTTCTTCTTTGAGAAGAGTATTGACAGTCATATAAAGTTTCTTACCGTGAACGTGCGCTGTCCGGATAGCTTTTATAAGCTCCTCCCGGCTGAAATTCACTGCATAGGCCCTGGCCCCAAAGGCAGGACCTCCGGCGTACACAGCATCTGCGCCGGAGGAGATGGCAGCCATAAATCCATCGTAAGATCCTGCCGGAGAAAGCAGTTCTATTTTATCTGTCATTTTATTATCTCCGATAATATGAGCGGACAGGAAAGCGTCTTTCTTCCCTATCCGCTGTCTGATCACGAGCATCCCGCATCCTGGCCGACCGATATCTGCCGGGAATGCTTTTCTTCACATATCCGCCAGGGTAAACCTGGCAGCCTCAGAAAGACTATTATGTGCAAAATGGCTGCGGCCAAATACATTGTGTATTTCTGCAGCAGCCATAACTTCTGATGGTTTATATGTTTTATCGATTGCTGATCCGCCAGTACATTTAGCGGCAAGTATGAAAGCTGTGCTTTCATATCTACTTTTATGGCGCAGTAAATGCGCCATGTTTAGGAAAGTATGAAAGCAAAAGCCTTCATATCTACCTTTATAGCGCAGTAAATGCGCCATGCTTGGGTAAGAAATGGTCGGTTATTCTTGCCTGAATGGCAGGCAGCTGCTCTGCTGATACATTTGTTTATCGACCAGAGAACTGTTCATCAGCTGCCGATCAGATCATCAAGATCTTTTTCAAGCTCTTTTACACGAATATTAAGCTCATCCTTATCCGAAGTCAGAGCATCGATCTTCTGCTGAAGGCCGGTATTTACCGTCTGCAGATCTGTATTTCTTTCCTGCAGGCCGGTGTTCTGGTCCTTAAGGTCTGCATTGGCTTCCTCAAGGATCTTTATTTTTTCCTCCAGTTCCGTTTTTTCATGATTAAGAGCTGCTGCTTTTTCGGAACTGGCCTTTAAATTTTCTTC
>CACZSO010000098.1 GCA_902783795.1 uncultured Eubacteriales bacterium | reverse complement strand
TGGAAAGATACGTATTCTCCCGCAGAACTTCCGCATAAAGAGCGTAAGCCATAAGAAAAAAGGCCGCGGCAATGATACTCACCGGGAATGGCAGCAAAAACCATCCGAACCGGAAACTTAATCCCGCCATGATGAAAGCCAAAAGAAACATGATCCCACTGAAAATGATCACTTCTTTCTGTTCCGTTTCTTCCTCTTTCACATTCAGGCGCTTTTTCAAAAGCTCAGGATTCTTTTTCATCATGATGAGCCCCGCAATAAACATTGGTACAAACAGGATTCCCATCAGAAGCCATGCCTGCGGATAGCGGAAAGTCCCTGCGGGAAGAAAAAGCAGAAGACCAACGATCAAAAATCCCGCCAAAAAACGCGAAACAGCCCGGATAAGCAGTTTACTGTTCATTTCTCTCCCTCCTTCAGTGTCCGGACAAAATCCCCGATGATCCGGTTGACTTCTTCCGGTTTATCTGTATTGGCATTATGCCCGGCACCCTTGATCCAGCAGAGCGGAAGTCCTTCCTTTTTCGCCCATCTGCGGTTATAGCTTCTGGCTGAACCTGCCTGATCCTTCTCTCCGCAGATCAGGAGTGCAGGACAGTCGATCACATACGGCAGATCCGCTTCCATTGCGTCTGCAAGCATTCTCATACCGTGTCCCGCCAGTTTGCAGTATTCATCCTTCGTGTAGGAATCAATAAAATGCTCCATCAGCGTTCTGCCGTATTCTGTTTCCGAACAGCCCCTTGAGCCGAGCCTTCGAAGCGTTTTCCAGGGGAAGGCTCTGTACATGGGTTCTGTTTTCTTCAGCGCCCAGATCTCCGCACCGGTCACATAACAGCGCTTCAGAGGTGCAGAATCGATGGAAATGAATCCTGCCGCTTCACCTTTGTACTTTTCCATGAAGCACTGTGAAACATAACCTCCCATCGATTGACCGATGAGGACAGGATGAACTATGCTCTCTTTTTCCAGGATCTCATGCAGCCAGGCTGCCTTGTCCATCAGGCCGAAATCCAGCAAAAAAGGCCTGGATGCCGCATGTCCCGGAGCATCCCAGGTGAGGATATTATATTCCTTCGCGAATGTTTCCGCCTGCAGATCAAACAGATGATGATCTGCTGTAAGTCCCGGAAGAAAGACCAGAGATCTTCTGTCAGATCGGATCTCGTTCGACCAGTAGTGGATCGTCCCGGAGGAAACCTCATATGTTTTCTCTGTCATCTTAAACGCCCTCCCGCTCTTTGCGAAGATAAACGGTTTTCCAGAATTCCAGAAGTGCCCTGAAGTCTTTTTCCATTGCATCGATATCCATGATCCCCCGCTGGATGTATTCCCACAGACACCCTTCGGAAGCCCAGTACATTTCCCGGTACATCATCTGAAGGTCAATGCCAGGAATAAAATCTTCGGGATCCAGCTTCTGGAGCTTTTTCGCTGCGTGGGCATTCAGATACTGCCCCATACTTTTCTGAATATCGGCACTGACCTCCGGATCCTTTTCATAAAAAGCTCTGACAGCAAACATGCCAAGGTCAGGATATTTTCTCATCAACCGAAGCTTAGCCTGCATGCCATGATCCATGCTTCCGAACAGATCTGTCTGCTCGTAGGCACCGCTGCGCGTCATTTCCTCAACTGTGATCCTGGCACAGGTGTCCCAGAGGAAAAGGTAGAGCTCCTTCTTATTGCGAAAATAGTGAAATAAAAGAGCCTTGCTGATTCCTGCCGCTTCGGCGATCTCACTCATGGGGCTTTTCTTATAGGTGTTCTGGGAAAATACATGAAAACCTGCGTTCAGGATCGCCTGCTGCTTTTCCTGTGGCAAAGTATAATATTTGGGATTCATATTTCGCCTCCTCTCCGTTAACCGTACCGGTCAATGCTATTCTATGGCCGTTGACCGTTTTTGAGAAGACCCTTTATAGAGCATTGTTCAAAAAAATAAGACCTTTCGGTCACCTGTTACCTTCTACTATGCTCTGTTTGATCACGCCTTGCTCATCACGGCAACTGCGCAGGGGATCCGCCCGTCTGCCATTGTTATTTGTACATCTTCATAGCCGGCTTCAAGGAAAAACTGCCGGTAAGTGTCTGCTGTAAACTGCCGCTTTTTCGATTCCTGCCAGAAGGCCTTCTCTTCAGCATCGCTGAAACGAGGACATTGGTATCGATTACTGCGTAGTATTTCATAGGCGGTTACTTCCTCGCTTCAGCTATTTCAGC
>CACZSO010000097.1 GCA_902783795.1 uncultured Eubacteriales bacterium | reverse complement strand
TTTCCATAACGATCACACGGTCCGCATCTACTGCTTCTTCCATGTAATGAGTGATCAGTACGACCGTCATGTTCTCTTTCTTATTCAGTTCATGGACCGTAGCCAGCACTTCTTTGCGGCCCACCGGGTCCAGCATAGCCGTAGGTTCATCCATCAGGATGCAGGCCGGACGCATGGCTAAAAGGCCGGCGATGCCTACCCGCTGCTTCTGACCGCCGGAAAGCCGGTTCGGCGACTGGAAACGGTACGCCGTCATATTGACCTTCTGGAGGGCAAAATCGATCCTGCTCATGATATCATCGGTGGGGACCCCCATATTTTCCGGTCCGAAAGCCACATCCTCCTCCACCGTATTGCCGATGATTTGGTTATCCGGGTTCTGGAAGATCATGCCCGCGTTCTGGCGGATCACATAAGTATCCTCATCTATGGAAGTATCCTTGTCACAGACATAAACGATGCCTTCCGTGGGAAGAAGCAGTGCATTGATATGTTTTGCCAGAGTGGATTTTCCGGATCCGTTATGGCCTAACACCGCCACAAACTGCCCTTCCGGCACGTTCAGCGTCACACCATCAAGAGCACGGACCGCACCGGTCTCCCGCTCTTCGTCATCATATTCTTTATATTCGTGGACCAGGTTTAATATCCTGATAATATCCATAACTTATCCGTCCGCAAAAGTATTGTTTCTGTTCAGACCTTAGGGAAGACTAATGTTACCTTCGTCCCTTTGCCTTCTTCGCTCTCCATCTCCACCTCGGCATTATGATATGCCGCGCCGTGCTTCACGATGGAAAGTCCCAGACCGGTACCGCCCTTATCTCCTGACAGGTTTTTATCCACCCGGTAGAACCGCTCAAATACCCGGGCCTGGGCTTCCTTGGGAATACCGATACCGGTATCTGCCACGGAATAACGGATAGAGGAGGCATCTTCTACTGTCTCCAGGGTGACTTTTCCGCCCGGATAATTATATTTGATCGCGTTATCTGTCAGGTTGTAGATCATCTCATATAACAGCTTCCGGGTGCCCTGGATCAGGACCGGTTTGCCTTTGATCTCCATGCTGACGAAATTCTTCTCTGCAGTTTCTCTCAGATCTTTCACCACTTCTTCCGACAAGGCGTGGAGGTCCACCGTCTCCTTCGCAAACTCCACACTCTTCTCGTCCAGCCTGGTCAGCTGGTCGATGTCATCGATAAGGGCTGAGAGATGCCGTGCTTCTTTATCGATATTACTGACAGCTGCTGCCTTTTCTTCTTCACTGGTCTCTTCATTCAAGAGTGCCTCTGCAGCGGACGCCATGGCTGTGACCGGTGCTTTCAGTTCCCGTGAAATATTGACGGAAAACTCCTGCCGCATCACTTCCCTGGCGGAGGCTTCTTCCTGGATAGTGAACTTCTGCTCCTGGATCTTATCCAGAAGAGGTTTCAGTTCAGGATAGGCGTTATCACTTCCCTCATCCAGATTCAGTTCGTTGATGGGGGTCACGATCTGGTTCGACATTTTGAATGCCAGGATACCGGAGATCACCAGCACCAGTACCACGACCCATAAGACCGGGCTTACCGCGACAAAAGCGTCAAACAGAGAGCTCACGGGCTGACTCACCCTCAGCACCGTCCCATCAGCTTTCTTTACGGCATAATAGACCGTTAACTTGCCGCTGCTCTCAGATTTTCTGGAGGATTTTCCCTCCCCCTTTTCTATGGCTTTTGCTATCTCTTTGCAGTCTTTCTGATTCTTCAGACCAGTTCCATATTCACTGTCAAAAAGAACATTGCCGTCAGCGTCAGTGGTGGTGACGCGAAGTTCCTTTCCCAGCACTTCCTTATATAACGTATCTGCCTGTTCCACGGACCGGTCTTCCAGATAAGTACTGACCAGCTTCAATTCATCATAAGCATCATTGATGGTCTGGCGGTACTGCAGTCCCAGAAACAGAAGGGCACATATCAAAAGCACCAGGATGCCCATTATTAATGTATTGCGGAAAATAATCTTAACCATGACATGCTCCTTATATCACAAATCTGGACTGGAAATCTCTGAAGTACTGTTCAAAATTCTTTTCCCGGTTCGCCTTCACGGTCCCCAGATACTCATGGGTGGCAAAAGTGCCGGAGGAGATCTCCAGGATCGCCACTGCAATGTTCGAACAATGATCCGAGATCCTCTTATAATTCGTCACCAGATCATTAAACACAAAGCCCTGTTCTATACTGCAGATACCCTGCTGCAGACGTTCTACATGATTCAGTTTGATCTGATCCGAAAGATCATCGATAACTTCCTCGTAAGGTTCGACCCTTTCTGCCAAAGTGATGTCCTGCCCCGCAAAAGCTTCGATGGTGGTCTCCGCGATCTCTCTCACAGCGGACATCATCACGGAAAGCTCATGCAGTGCCTCGTCTGACAGTACAAATCCCTTTTCATGCAGTTCTTTCGCATTATTTGCGATGCTGAAAGCATGGTCTGATATTCTTTCGAAATCCGTCAATGTATGCAGGAAGATGGAGGATTCCCGGCTCTGGCTTTCCGTCAGATTCTGGGCCCCTAATTTCATCAGGAAGGAGGACAAGGTATCTTCATAGCGGTCTCCGCTTTCTTCCAGTTCCGCCACTTCCTGGAAACCTTCTTCACTGTAACGCCCTACCAGGTTCCCGGCGTTGATCACCGCTTCACCGGCTTCCCGGGCCATGTGCACCACTGTCATGCGGCTCTGTTCCATAGCCAGGGTAGGATGACGGATAAAACGCTCGTCCAGATAGATCTGTTCTGATTTCTTCGTGGCTTTTGCCGGAACCAGCAGGATGACCAGTGCCTCCAGAATATCCACAAATGGCAGCAGCAGCACCGTCATGACCAGACGGAAGATGGTATTGACAAAGGCTATGGAGAAGGGGTTCATGGATACATCCATAAACTCAAGTTCAAAAATTGCATCGGCCAGATAAAAGATGGCTGCACAGGTCATGACACCCATGATGGAAGCCACCAGGTAGCTCATGGCGATGCGCTTGCCGTCAGTTCCGGTCCCGATGGAGGACAGCATGACCGGCAAAGCCGCGCCGATGGAAATACCCATAAGAAGCGGCAGGCCATTGTCAAAGGTGACCGCTCCTGTTACAGAAAGGGCCTGCACGATACCGACAGCCGCCGAAGCCGACTGAAGCACCGTCGCGATCAGGATACCGGCCAGGATACCCAGCATAGGGTTCTTTAAGGTGACCAGCATGGAGTTGAACCAGACCTGTTCTTTAAGTCCAGAAACCGAAGAACTCATGGTGCTCATGCCGAACATCAAAATGGCAAAACCCATCATGATATCGCCGATGTTCTTATGAACCTTCGTCTTTCCCGCCATGCGCAGCAGAATGCCTGCTACGGCCACCAGTCCCGTCAATGTGGATGTAGACAAAATGGAGCTTAAGCTTCCCGTCCCTTCGATATAGCTTAAACAGATGACCCAGCCCGTTACGCTGGTGCCGAAAATGGCACCCAGGATAATGGGGATCGCCTGCTTGACCTTCATCATGCCCGAATTAACGAAGCCCACTACGATAACAGAGGTCGCTGAAGAGGACTGCACCACAGCGGTCACGCCGCTGCCTAGCAGCAGTCCCCGGACGGGAGAACTCGATAATCTGTATAAAACAGGTCCCAGTTTATTACCTGACAGCATCTTCAGCCCGTCTCCCATGAGCGCCATGCCGAAAAGGAACAGCGCTATGCCGGAAAGCAGGCTGATAATATCCGATATACTCATATTCTTCCTCTAATGATGTCCTGCAAAAGGTGTACGTTTTATCCCGGATCTTCCGGGATGCCTATAGGGTCTGAAAAGACCATCATCCCATACAGACCCATGTTAACTATATCACGAAACCATCCTTCCCGTCAATGCTCTGTAGATACAAGTCACACACCCGCAGTAAAAAACTGCAGGGATATATAGTACTTCAAGATCGTGAACAAATGTATGACTTGTAACTTCCCTATATTTATCTTCCGCTGAACCTGCGGTTTCTCTCCTGGGAGCCTTCACACACGGCTTTAAGCTTCTGTCCGCTCTTTGTCAGGGTGATGTAGTAGCCTCCGTCCCAGGCGTCGGAGCGGAACTGAAGTTCCAGTTCGTTTTCTGTTGTAAAGACCGCTGATACATAGGCTTTCTTTGGATCCGCGCCGGCTACGCACGGCGGCAGGCGGAAGCTGGGGCCGGGCTTTTCTGTCTCCCGGACGCTAAAAGGCATCATACAAGGCTTCCAGGCACCATCTGCAGTAAAATATACCAGTTCTTCACCCGGGACAGATAAAGCATATTCTCCGTCATTAAGATCAATTGCAACAGAAGATGCATTCATCAGCGGTTCTTCCAGTGTATATGTCCCCTTGATATCCCCACGGATGCCGGTGTCCTCTTCAGCAGTGGTCATTTCCCGAAGCACCTGCTGCAATTCTGCCAGTTTTTCAGGATCTTCTTTCAGCGGGATACCTGAGCATTTCTTAATGGTCTGTTCCCAGAGGATGGTGATTTCCTGAGGTGCCCGGAATTCATGGGAATTCAGGGCGACCACCATATCATGCTCCGGGGCAATGATGCCGAACTGTCCGCCGCCGCCATCGATCCGGAAGCCTCCGAAGGCATTCCGCCACAGCTGCCAGCCATAGCCGGCGGTCTGCTGTTCCGTGCCGCCGTGAGACAGATTAGAGATCTGGGGCAGGCCGGCCTGGTCGATCAGTTGGGGATCGATTAGCTGTTTTCCCTGCCACATGCCATGATCGTTCAGGAGCATGGCCATTTTAAAGAGGTCTCTAAGGGCCATCGACGCAGTGGGAAGCTCCGGTTCATCCCCGTTCATATGGGCAGAAAAACTCTGGATATCCAGAGGATCAAAGAGCCGGGGCTTAAGATATTCCAGCATGGTCATCTTCGTATATCTGCGGCACAGAAGGGCCAGCATATCCGGGACGCCGTTATTGTACAGGAAATGAGTGCCCGGCTCATAGACCAGGGGGCAGATAAAGAATGCTTTTGCCCGGTCTACTCCGCCTTGCAAAATGGCGCCAAAGGTATCTTTATCATGGCCGGTGGCCATCATTAAAAGGTGCCTGAGAGTAAGGCGCGACAATTTATCCGGCAAAGGATCCGGCATCTTATCCGGCATAAGATCTGCCATACGGTCATCCAGGTTAAAATATCCTTCCTGGATGGCAAATAAAGTCTGCAGCATATTCGTGCATTTATTGGCAGAGTAGATCCGGTGGGGCTTCGCGGAATAAGGAGCCCAGTAGCCCTCCGCCAGGATCTTATGGTGCCGGGAAATGATCATCCCGTGCAGTTCCAGGCCGGCTTCCTTGATGGCATGGACAAAATCGATGATCGCCTGTGATGAAAGGCCCTGGGATTCCGGAGTGGCATTTTCATAAGGCAAACTAGGTTTCATGAGTTCTCTCCTTTTATTCTATGACATCGGTCACTTCACCAATGAACATGGTGTGGGGCGTCAGACGGGAATAGATCCCCTCTGCCAGTTCTTTCGGCAAAGCTTCTTTTTCAAACTGATGGCTGTAAAGCTTTTTGCAGACCAGGGTCATCTCCGCTTCCTTAAAGGCCATTCCCCTCTCCAAAGCTTCCGGCGTCAATGAAGTCTCCGCCACTTTGTCCAGATCACGGCCGGACTTTCTGCCCAGCAGCATCAGGTCCTCCTGATACTCATCCGTGAAAAAGCTGACTGTAAAGTAATCATTGTCTTCCAGAACACGGTGAGTATACCGGTCAGGTGAAACGTAGACCGTCGCCACCGGTCTTCCCCAGAGGGTCCCCAGGCTTCCCCAGGCTATGGTCATGGTGTTATAGTGTTCTGCATTTCCTGCAGTAACTAAAGCCCACTTGTCGCTGAAACGTTCAAAGATCTTTAATTCTATTTCTTTCACAGACATATAAAACCTCCTTTATCTGTTGTAAGAATGCAGACGGACAGCGCATTTATTTATAACTGTGTACGCCCGGAAGGAAGGTATTTACACCAATGTAGGTGAATATGACACAGACAAAGCCCACGGCCGCAAATACTGCAGCTGAGCGGCCCTTCCAGCCGTTTCTGATGCGAAGATGAAGGTAAACAGCATAGATGATCCAGGTCACTAGGGACCAGGTCTCTTTAGGATCCCAGGACCAGTAAGAACCCCAGGATTTTTCTGCCCAGATGGCCCCGGTAAAGATAGTAAAGGTGAGAAACAGAAGGCCCAGTGCCACGCTCCGGTAGCTGATCATGTCCAGCTTTTCCTTATCTGGGATATGCTGGTCCATAAAGCCCTGGGCTTTCATCTTATCTCTTGCAAGGAAGATCAGGGCGATCACAAAAGAAACAGCAAAAGCTCCGTAGGCAATGATGGCGGTGGATACATGGAACACCAGCCAGTTGCTTTGAAGGGCCGGCATCAGTTCATGCACTTCCTTACTTTGCATGGCCGCATAGCCTATGATCAGGAAGTTCACCGGCATGGCAAAAGCGCCCAGGATGGGGAATTTGAATTTCAGAATAAAGATCAGTGTGACCAGAGAAATCCCCCAGGAAAAGCTGGCCGCAAATTCATACTGATTCGTAAGGGGAACTCTTCCGGCCCCGATCCCCCGGCAGACCAACGCCAGGGTATGGGTCAGCAGTCCCGCCGCCTGCAATATCAACGCGATCCGGGAAAATTTTTCCTTCTTCACGGCGATATAGAGAAAATACAGGATCATGGCCGCAAAATACACGACCATGGTCACTGTGAATAATACATTTTCTATCTGAAGCATCTGCTCTCTCATTTTACGACTCCTGTCCTTCACTATAGTGCCTAAAGGAACATCGCCCTCTCTTTTAGTCTACGATGGTGATCCGCCCCTCCACATGGGCGTCAACGTTCCGGCGGTTCATAAACATTTCTTCATAGATGCCGCAGCAGGAGACCGCAATGATCCTGGGACGGCGGTTCTTAAATACTTCCTCTGCCGGGACCCCGAAGAATTCCGTAAAGTTATTAAAGTGATAATCCTGCAGCGCGATCTTGATACGGTCATCATCCGCCACAGGCTTATCGTGGAAGGTAAACTCCAGGAATTCATGTCTGGATTTAGACCATTTCACGTGGAAACCTTTGGAATACTGGTAAAACTCCGTATGCCCTTCCCAGGCCTCATCCCGAAGGACAAAAGCCACCATTCGTTTCAGCTGTTCACCGGTCACTTCCAGAAGATGCAGGGCATCATCATAGGGGAAGAAGACTTTCAGGTCCTCGACGTGAAGCACCGGCCCCAATTCCGGAAGTCTGAGAGACCCAGAGCCTAAGATCATCAGGTCAAAGGAGGAATCCTCCTGCATCATATCCGCAAACAGATTCCCCAGTTCTGTTTCCTGGTTTCTGGCCGGATGAGTCAGTTTACGCTTAAAAGTGGTCAGTACCTGACGGTATTTCTGGTCTGTATTGCTCTTATAGCTCTCAAACAGCTCTTTCACATAAGGATCTTCTTCGCAGGTGTTCTCATTGATGGGAACGATCTGGTACTTAAATTCCTTCGGCCCCTTCTTATCTTTTTCAAAGGTAAGGTCGATCCGGCCTATCTGGTCTGTCCCGGTACCTGCCTGCACGATCTTGATGCCATTGACTTCCACTGCTTCCGTAAGCAAGGTATGAGTATGGCCGCCAATGATAAGGTCCACCCCGTATTCTTTTGATAAAAGAGACGCCAGTTCCTGATCCTTATCAAAACCGATGTGCGACAGGATAACAGTATAATCGATATCCACGGTCTTATAGCTGTCGCAGATGATGCCGACTTCCTCTGCTGCTTCTCTCACATCTACGAAACTGCCGATCACAGCCTCTGACTTTGTGGAAGCCAGCACCTCATCCGTCAGGATACCGATAAACAGGATCTTCAGATCACCCTTTTTTATCACATAATAAGGATTGAACAGTCTGGTATGGTTCGTAGTGATGAAAAGGTTAGCATTGATAATGGGGAAGGTCGCACACTTTTCGATAAACAAAAGATGGGCAAGACCGTAATCGATCTCATGGTTACCCAAAGTCGTCACATCCGGATACAGCATGTTCATAAGCTCAATAGTGGATATGCCCCGGTATTCGCTGTCTATGATGGAGCCTTTGAACATGTCTCCGGCCACAGCAAAAATGACATGGTCCTCATCATTGCGCACCTGGTTGATGTAACCGGCCAGACGGGCGATGCCGCCGGAAAGCACCCCATCTTTCTCTTCCGGTGTAAAGTCACCGTGAATGTCATTTGAATGAAGGATCGTAAGTTTCGTCGTCTGATTATCTGCCATATTTTACCCCCTTTTTATTTATCTCTGGCCTGGCGGATAGACAGGCCGATCCGCTGTTTTTTCTGGTCTACTTCCA
Source organism: uncultured Eubacteriales bacterium (assembly GCA_902783795.1). Lineage (GTDB taxonomy): Bacteria > Bacillota > Clostridia > Lachnospirales > Lachnospiraceae > UBA1267. The sequence continues at coordinate 5,331 of CACZSO010000097.1, read as the reverse complement.
ATACCATGACCTTGACGATATCGCCCACTGACAGGACTTCTGAAGGATGTTTGATATACCGGTCAGAGATCTGGGAAATATGGACCAGTCCGTCCTGATGGACACCGATGTCGACAAAAGCGCCGAAATCAATCACGTTTCTTACGGTACCGCGCAAGATCATCCCGGGTCTCAGGTCTGATATATCCAGCACATCATGCCGTAATACCACCGGCGGCAGTTCATCACGGGGATCCCGGCCGGGTTTGGCCAGCTCCACGGCAATGTCTTCCAGGGTATTCACACCGATGCCGCATTCTTCCGCCATTTTCTCCTTGCCGTAATGGACGATGCGAAGAGCGATCTCCCTGAGATTTCCGGCTTTGACATCGTCCTTTGTGTAGCTGCATTTCTTCAGGATCTCTTCTGCGGCGCTGTAGCTTTCCGGATGCACCGATGTATTATCCAGGATCTCCCGGCTTTCCGGCACCCGCAAGAATCCGGCACACTGCTGAAATGCCTTCGGCCCCAGCTTCGGTACTTTCTTCAAGGTCTTCCTGTCCGGGAAAGCGCCGTTTTCCTCCCGGTACAGGACGATGTTCTTCGCCGTGGCTTTCGTAAGCCCCGATACCCGGGTCAATAAGGACGGGGAAGCCGTATTCAGATCGACCCCCACGGCATTCACACAGTCTTCCACCACGCCGTCCAGGCTTTCTTCCAGCTGTTTCTGAGGCATATCATGCTGATACTGCCCCACCCCGATGGCCATGGGTTCGATCTTCACCAGTTCTGACAAAGGATCCTGGAGCCTTCTGGCAATGGATACAGCCGACCGCAGGTTGACATCGTAATCCGGGAATTCTTCTGCTGCCAGCACAGAGGCAGAATACACAGAAGCACCGGCTTCATTGACGATGGCATAGCTTACCGGCCGTTTCAGTGATCTCAGCATCTCTGCTGTCATAGCCTCCGTCTCCCGGGAGGCCGTACCATTGCCGATAGCGATATTTTCCACCTTATGCTTTATGATCAAGGCGGATAAGATCCGGATGGCTTCCTGTTTCCTGCTTTCGCTGAAAGTAGGATAAACAACGGCAGTGTCCAGCACCTTTCCGGTCCCGTCCACCACCGCCACCTTGCAGCCGTTCCGGTAGCCGGGATCCAGTCCCATGGTGATCTTTCCCTTCACGGGCCGCTGCAGAAGCAGGGCTCTTAAGTTCACTTTAAAGTTTTTGATAGCGCCTTCGGAGGCCATATCCGTCAGATCATTCCGAAGCTCTCTTTCCAGCGAAGGCCGGATCAGCCGGTCATAAGCATCATCGCAGGAAGCCTTCAATAAGTTCTCTGCCGGCGAGGTCCTCGTGATGATCTCTTTCTGCAGCAGCCGCTTAGCCTCCTCCGTATCAACTTCTACATTGACCTTTAAAAAGCCTTCCTTTTCTCCCCGATTCATGGCCAGCACCTGATAGCCCTGGACCTTATCCAGTTTCTGACGGAAATCGTAGTAAAGCTGATAGACAGAGTCCTCCTCTTTCGCGGCAGAAGATACCAAAAATGCCTGTTTTTTTGTGAAATCCCGCAGGACAGCCCTAAGATCCGCTCTGTCGGAGATGTCTTCTGCAATGATATCTGATGCCCCGGCTAATGCCTCTTCTATGCTTAAAACACCCTTTTCTTCATCGATATAGGCAGCTGCCAGTTCTTCTGCAGGGGTATCTGTCTGGGCCATCAATGCTTCCGCCAGTCCTTCCAGTCCCTTTTCACGGGCCACTGTGGCCCTGGTCCGGCGTTTCTGCTTATACGGCCGGTACAAGTCTTCCAGGACCGCCTGTGTCTCCGCCTTTTCAATGGCCTCTTTCAGTTCCTCCGTAAGCTTGCCCTGTTCCTCGATGGCCCGGATGATGGTCTCTTTTCTTTCTTCCAGGTTCTTTAGATAATTAAGCCGCTCATTGAGCGTCCGTAAGGACGTATCGTCCATGGCACCATGCATTTCTTTCCGGTAACGGGCTATGAAAGGGATCGTGTTTCCCTCGTCTAAAAGGGTGATCACATTCTCCACATATTCCTGTTTTACCTTCAGTTCTTCTGAAAGCTTCTGTGCTATGGCCTGTGTTACTGCATCCATGTATTGATTCTGCCTTTCCTGTGTATTTCTATTCTTTACTGGTCCCCTATCAGGATCAGGTAATCATCTTCACCCGGTGTCAATGTGCCTGACAGCGGCGGGTTCAGGCTGACAGTGCGGGTGTTCTTTTCATTATCCACAAAACCCAAAAGAGCGCAGCCTTTATCCAATACTGCCTGTCGGATCTCTGACACACGGCATGTCTTATTCAGCGGCAGGATCTGCCCGGCTTTCATTAAGAAGAGATCCCGGCCATCCTTGGAAAGCAGTTCCTTAAGCAAAGGATATAGTTCCGGACTTTCCGCTGCCTGAGACAGGACCATGGAGGCCATATCCGATGCAATGATGAAATCCGTAGGATCGTCGCCAGATACCAGGCGGCAGTTTTTCTCGCTGAACATTTCTGCTGCGATGGTAAACCTCATCTTCTCCTTTTTCCGCACATCCCTAAGCCTTAAGATCATCAATATGCCGGCTGCATCTCTTTCCTCCGGATCCATCTCATGATCATTTAAAAGCAGCACATGATCTCTGTCTTTCATCAAGGTTTTCAGACCATCGTAAGTGGAAATATCATCGTCATGGAAGATAGCCCGGAACCGCCCGTCTGTTTCTTCCAGTTTTTGGATCCATGCTTTATTCTCTTCTGATAACTGCACAAAAGTCAGTTCCATCTGCTCAGCTGTGAGTTCCCGGATCACTGTCCCGATCACCTCATTCCAGCCCATGATAACGATCTTCTCAGCTGCTTCTTTTATCCCTTCTTTCCTGATTTCCGGAAGTTCCTTTAGGGATGACGATGTTTCTGGCAGCAGTTTATAGCTATGTCTTCCTTCTGCAAACAGCAGGATCTTACTGTCCTTCGCCAGTTTCTCTTCTTTTAAAAGCCCCAGTTTCAGTTCTCCGTCTATCTCCATACCCACCGGGACAGCTCCATCTGTCCGTAAAGATATGTCCCGGAAAGTTAGGCCTTCTGCCTCGGGAAACGTGGTAAGATACAGTTCAGAACCATTAAAACTTAAGACCTCCAAGAAGGCATCGGACAACCCGGGCTGTGTGACAGAATGGGCCAGGATACGGGCCAGGATATCATATGTCTGGAGCATGATCAACGTAGTATCCTGCCTGTTTGCTTCCGGCAGGATGAATTCATCTTTTGAGACTGCGGCCGTGATCCTCACTTTCTGAATGTCCTCAGGTAAAACTTTCCTGACGGCCAGAATGGTCTTCAATGTCCTGACATCATCTTTTGGATTAATGATCACAGACCGGCAGTCGCCTAAAGATAGTTTTTCCATGGAGACCGGATCTGTGATGTCTGCATACCGGCAGATCAGCCGGATATTCTTCGGGATGTCAATGTTTTCCCGGATCAGTGCCTCCATCTCATCCCGCTCAGTATCATCCGCCACAAGAAAGGTACATTTATCATCACCTGCACCGCTGATCAGCTGAGTCAGCAGCTCATATTCCCCGGGAACGAAACCCAGGATCACGGTATGACCGCTTTCCAGCACTCGGGAATTCCCTTTTTTCAGACTGGTGATCCGTTCCTCGATACCGCTGGCGATAATGCCTATAAGCACGCTGGTGATCATTAAACCTGCCACCGCTGCCACAGCCGTCAGGATCACATAGCCGGCGCTGCCATCTCCGGAAGACGGCATCCAGGCATTGATCACTGTCGCCAGATTATCCCAAAGAGTGGCTAAAAAACCACCTTCTTCATTAAACCCGGCTATCGTGATCACGATGGCTATGATCAAAACGATCAGCAATGTAACCGCCGCCAGCATGGTGATCATGCTGCCGGTGCCCCTGGTCATCCCATTATCAAAACGATAGCGGATCCTCTCCTTTAAAGTAGATTTCTTCATTACAGGCTCCTGAAAAACAAGGTAAGCCGCCTGAAGTAACCTTCAGGCGGCTTCTTTAAGATTGTTTTACATAACATCGTCAGACTCTTCATCGTCCTGTCTTCTTCTTCTCATCACAAAGATCACACCAGCTGTGCCAAATACCACCAAGGCTCCGATGCCTGCCAGGATAAAGGGCAATGCCTTATCCAGAAAAGCTGCCGTCGAGTTCCTTCCCGGGTCAGATGAGCTCTTTGTGGTCGATTCTTCCGTATCAGTCTTAGAAGGTTCTTCTGTGGAGGATGCAGACTTACTGTCCTCTTTTGTAGTATCTCTTTCCGATGAGGATTCCTTCGTCGGCTTTTCAGTGGGCGCTTCTGTAGAATCGGGTTCTATGGTAATAGGTTCATTCGTGGATGGTTCTACCGTAGGCCCTATCTTTTCCGCATGGCAGATCTCGCAGGTGTAGACCAGGATCCCATCTCTTTCTTCTGCAGCTCCGAATTTATGCTCTTCCTTCACATCTTTATAACCACAAATGGTACAGACACGCCAGTGGCCTATTTCATCCGAAGCGTATTCCTCTCCGTAGCTGTGTTCTGCAAATGCATTTTTCTCACTGCAGTCATTGCAGGCATGCCAATGGCCGCTTTCATCCGATGTCCACTCCGAAGACCATTCATGTTCATGGGAAGTAGCTGCTTTCAGCACATAGCCACAGGTAGTGCAGATCTGGTTTGTGGTCGCCGTCGCCTCCGGTCCCGGTGTATGGGCACCGATATTGACCGGTTCTTCACAAACGGAGCAGATATGCCAATGATTCGTCCCGTCAGCGGACCAGACCGCTGCGTTGATCACATGGGCGCCTCTTTCTTCTGCGCCGCAGTTACGGCACACCCGGCGATGAGACCCGTCATCTGCTTTCATCCAGTAACCGAAATCATGACCGATAGCGCCGATGACCTCTGTCCGTGAATAGCCGCAGTCTAAACAAGTGTACATCCGTGTGCCAGGTTCCGTGCAGGAAGGCCATTTTGTAACCGTCCCGCCATTCCAATGATGCGGCGCATCTTCATAAACATCACACTGGTTGCAGAACCGGCGGTGGATGGATTCATTGACGCCGGACCAGGCCCCAAACTGATGGATATGGGCGGGCTCAGATTCTGTAGGCTCTGTTTTTGTAAAACCGCAGACAGAACAGGTATAGACCAGCTCTCCATTCTGCTCCACCGGGTCACCAAACACATGGGCACCTACTTCATTTATCTCATCACAGCCTGAACAGGTATGCCAGTGGTTAGTGTCATCATAAGCCCAGTCTGAAGACCAGCTGTGTTCATGGGCCGGCTTTTTCTCTCTCTTTTCATA
>CACZSO010000096.1 GCA_902783795.1 uncultured Eubacteriales bacterium | reverse complement strand
TAACCTTTTCCGGCGCGTCCAGGATCAGTTTTGTAATATACGGTCCATTATCCGTAACGACCGTAAAGGTGCGATAGGTATACATTTTGTAAGCCTCCTGTCTTTTGCTGAGATCAGAATAGCACGGAAAGTGCGCGATGTAAAATGAATATTTCAAATGCTTTGAGATGCAAAAACAGAATAACAGACTGGAAATATCCGGAAGTTCATGGTATGATAGAAACCGTAAGCCTGACCGGACTTTTCCGGAGAGGACAGGACCGGAAATTCCTTCAGGAATAAACAGGAACGGATGTATTTCAGAAGAAGAGGACAGCCGTATGGATATGTTAAGTCTTGAGATCTTTATCAAAACCGCGGAAGAGGGGAATATTACGAAGGCCGCCGGTTTTCTGCATCTGTCCCAGCCCACGGCCTCCCGGAGAATACAGGAGCTGGAGGAAGAACTGGGCCGCCCGCTGTTCATCCGGACGAATAAGGCGGTGTCACTGACCGACGAAGGCCGCCAGTTTCTGGAAGCCGCCTCCGATATGCTGACCATCTACAGAAAAGCCCTGACGCAGGAAAAAGAACAGCAGCAGCTGAAAGGGGATATTTACATCGGCTCCGGTGAGATTCCGGCCTTTTCCGTTCTGGCGGAACAGATCCGGGACTTCAGAAAGCTGCAGCCCGGCATCTGTTTTCATATTCTGTCGGGAAATGCCGATGAGATCCGGGACGATGTGGAGAAAGGCGTTCTTGACCTGGGGCTCATCACCCGCTCCGTGAACACCGAAACCTTTGAAAGCCTGGAATATGCCGACAAAACGCGATGGGGCATCCTGGTCAGGAATGACCATCCCCTGGCCCTCCGGGAAAGGATCCGGATCGAGGATCTGGAGAAGGAATTCCTGATCCTTCCGGAAAACCAGGTGTATTACCGGGAACTGACGGGATGGTTTTCGGAAAAACCGGAAATTGCCGCCGCCTATACGCTAGCCCATAATGCGGTCCAGCTGGTCAGACAGGGTATCGGTCCCATGCTGTGTTTCGAGGACCCCGCCCTTCTGGGGGAGGATCTGGCCTTCGTCCCCATAATTCCTTACAGATGGGCTACACCGCTGCTGATCTGGAAGAAAAGGGCGGTACAGTCAGATGCAGTAAAGGCATTTCTGGTATTTATTACGGAAAAAAGGGTTTCTTTGTGACAGGTGGCTGAAATCCTTATATGACTACAAAAAACTGTTATATGGAGCAGAAAGGCGGGAAGAACCGGTGAAGATTTATTACGATGACGGCAGATTAAGGATACGAAGCATGGTGCCGGATGATGCAGCCATACTCTTTAGTACTTATGTATCTTATGGCTGGCATCCCCTTCGGGAAACGTATGAGAATTATTATAAAGAGCAGGAAGAAGGAAGCCGGCGTGTATTCATAGCCGAATATCAGGGAGAGGTAAAGGGACAATGTTCCCTCCTCCTTCATCCCTTCCAGGGCCCCTGGGGAGGCCGTGGAATTCCTGAGATCATGGATCTGTCGGTATTTCAGGACTGCCGGAGGAAAGGGATAGGGAATAAACTTCTGGACATGGCGGAGATAGAAGCTTCCGGAATCGCAGACAGGGTCTGCTTAGCCGTCGGCCTCCACTCCGGGTACGGAGCGGCGCAGCGGATCTATGTGAAACGCGGATATATACCCGACGGAAGCGGCGTCTGGTATCGGGGTAAGGTCCTGGAACAGTATGCACCCTGTGTCAATGATGATGATCTGCTGCTGTTCCTTTCCAAAAAGCTGCGAAAAGACCCATAAATGAAGGAAACAGCCGCAGGAGTATGCTTAAGACTCTTACGGCTGTTTTTACGTTTATCCTTTCGGATTAACAGGACGATGTTTCCCGGGAAGCTGCAGCTTTAAGCAGGACGATCTTCCGTCAGCTTTATATTACTTACGCAGATCCACTTCCCGCTTCAGAATGATCCGCAGGATATGCAGAGCGCAGGACTGCAGCTCGGCTTTGGTGATGGGGTAGAGCACGCCCTCGTCGCCTTCCTTCGCGCCTACCGAGCGGATAACGGTGTTCAGATCTTTTTCGTTGCCGGGCATGATAAGATCATTGCCGGCCTTGATGCATCCTCCGGCATCGGAGACAGGGTAGTGACCGGTCTTGCCGGTGACCCCGCCGCCGGTGGTGCTCCAGTCGGTCATGACCAGGCCTTCAAAGCCCCATTCATCCCGGAGAATGTGGGTGACCAGCTCGTATTTGTTTGCGGTATGCTCGCCGTTCAGGAGATTATAGGAGGTCATCAGCGACAGCGGCTGGCTGCGTTTGACCGCTGTTTCAAAGCCCTTAAGATAGATTTCCCGGATCGTGCGCTCCGTGGCGTGGGCATTATTGCCTTTGCGGTTCGATTCCTGATTGTTCAGAGCAAAGTGCTTGATGCAGGTACCGCAGCCGGGATGCTTCTGGACACCGGCCGTGTCGGCGGCGGCGCAGAGCCCCGATACCAGGGGATCCTCGGAATAATACTCAAAGTTGCGGCCGCAGAGGGGATTCCGCTGGATATTCATGCCCGGAGCCAGCCAAAGGGCTACCCCGAACTCTTCCATCTCTTCACCGACGATATCGCCGGCTTCTTCCACCGCCTCCATATCCCAGGTCTGGGCCAGCAGGGTGGCGATGGGAATGGCCGTGCAGTACTGATAATAATCCACGGCATCTGCCGGACGTTCGGGCGCAGGACCTCTTCTTAAGTTTAGGCCTCCTATGGCGCCGCTGTTCAGGCCGGGAATAGGCGTACCTTCAGCATCGGCTACAAAGTGTGTGGAGAGCCTTAAGCCGGCAGGACCGTCTGCCAGCGCCATGTTCGGGATCTTCCGGCTCTCGATCAGCTTCGAGGTGGTATCGCCGGCAGCACCGGGTACTGCCGTGGAGGCTGCGCCGATGGTACTGGCCGCTCCGACGCTGCCGAAACGGGCTGTGCCCACGGTCAGATCAGCCATCTCTTCAACGGTCAGCTGGGCCGTCAGATCCTCTAAAGAAGCCTTTCCGGCGATCACATCATCCAGGGTCACGGTCTCTGTCTTATCTGTGGTGAGAAGTTCAGGTGCGCCGCTGTAGCCGATGGTTTCCGTCACGATGGCAGCGGGGTCAAGGATGAGGACCGGTGCTGCGGCTTTTTCTGCATTTTCTGCAGGATAGCCGTAAGGCGTACGCCCTTCGGGGGTGATGAGCTCCAGATCCACATCCGGCGCCAGCTGGTTCTTAAGCTGAGAAACCACTTTCCTTTCGGATAACTCTACCGCCGCGGCCACATGGGTGCTGCGGGAATGAGTACCTACCCGGATATAATATTTTCCGGGATCCAGTACAAAAGCGGCGTCGGATTCTGAATAGGAAGCCATATCCCGGGCATCAAATCGAATTTCCAGCTGCTCGGATTCACCCGGTAATAAAAGTTTTGTTTTTGCAAAGCCCCGCAGTTCCTGATAAGGCCGGGCCAGGTCTGAAACAGGCCCGGAAACGTACACCTGCACCACTTCCCTGCCGCTAAAGACGCTGCCGGTGTTGGTGACGGCGGCCTTTACGGTTATGAGGGTACCGTCCAGTGCAACATTGCAGGTCCGGACATCGAAGGTGGTATAACTTAAGCCATAGCCAAAGGGGTAGGCCGGGCTGATGCCGAAGGTATCAAAATACCGGTAGCCCACATAGATGCCGTCGGTGTAGTATTCATCATCCACATCGCCGTTCATATGGCTGAAGGTAGCGGCAGAGGCGTAATCCGTATACTTTTCTGCCCAGGTCATGGCCAGATGGCCGGAGGGAGTCACCTTTCCTGTCAGAACATCCGCCAGGGCGCAGCCGCTGATATTGCCGGCCTGGCTCATCAGCAGCACGGCGGCCACCTGCGGGCAGGCACGAAGGAACCTGGTATCTATCACGCCGCCCACATTCAGGACCACGATGATCCGGTCATAGACCGTGCCCAGGATCTCCAGATTTTTCTTCTCTCCTTCGCTGAGTTCATAGTCGCCGGGCTCCGGCCTGCGGTCGCGCCCTTCTCCGGAATTCCGGGCAATGATATAAAGGGCGGCGTCTGCCTTGTCCGCCAGTTCGTCGGGGGTGATCCGGGGCACATCGGGGTTCTGGTAGGGACTTTCCAGGATCATACGGATGCCGGCCATCCTGTCTTCTGCCATACGGCGCCGGACTTCAGCATTATAGGTCTCCCGTGCCTCGGTGCACATCGTGTCAAAACGGTCCAGCCACCGGGTACTGGTCAGTATAAAACCGGCATCGTTCAATCCCTGCTCGGCATTCACGACCGTGCGGCTGTTCACATCTCCGCTGCCGATGCCGCCCTTGACCGTATACCGTACACCGTTTCCGTAGGCGGCCAGGGTCCTGACATCCTTAAGGGGCAGAATGCCGTCATTTTCCAGAAGCACCATCCCCTGGGCTGCGATCTTCCTGGCCCGTGTAAAGTTTCTCTCTTCCCGCTCCGAGATTCCGGGGCTTCTGCTTGCATAGAGTTTTGCCATAATCTCACTTCCTTCTGTAAAGATTTGATCCGGTGCATTAGGCTGGAACTTTTAATGTCACAGGTCGATATTACTGATTTCTATTATAATCGCTTTTCTTTTCTGTGACAATGGATTCCTGGAAATCCGAGGCTCAGCTGTGATCCGACTCCCGGATGGAATTGCATCGTCCGTGCTCTTATGGTATGATAAAAAAAGTAAAATCTATGAGCCGGCAGACGATTACACAGACCGGTAAGACAGGATAAAAAGAGAAGAGGGAAACATGCTGAGGTCATGCTTAAGAGAAGAATTCGATCAATATGGTGATTTTGCTTATGAACTGGCGGAAGATCTGACAAAGTCCGGCTATCCCACCTACTGTGACGGGATCAAGACAAAGGATATGTTCGTGGAACGCTCCCTGAAAGCGTTTGAACGCGATACCGAGGAGATGCTCATTTTTGAACAGGAAGGTGAGGTCCGGGGCCTGATCCATTATTACTGGCTTCCGGAAGATCAGTATCTGGCGGCCATCAGCTTTAACATTTCACAAGACACAGAAACCGCTCTTTCGGACTTTTTCTCCTATATCAGGGAGAGATTTAAAGGCTATGATGTGTTTTTAGGCTTTCCTTCCGAAAATACGGCGGCGGTCCGCTTTCTGGCCGGGCAGGGATTTGAATGCATCGAAGACGATTATAATAATACCGCCTATTTAGATAAGATTGAAGAGCTGCCGGAATATCGGGATATGATACGGATCGACAGAGAAAACTATGAAGACTTCAGGTTTCTTCACAGCCAGATCGAGGGCGATATGTACTGGAACACCGAAAGGATCCTGAAAGATCTGGATCACTGGACCATCTTCGTCAAGAAAAAGGACGGAAGGCCTCAGGGCGCGGTTTATTATACGGATGCTGATGACGGGTGGTTTGAGATCTTCGGCATCGATATAGATCAGGATGCTTTTGACCCGGTCTTGTTTAAGGAACTGCTGCAGACAGCGCTGCTGGATGTAAAGAAGAGAAACGGCAGATTCATGACTTTTTTCTGCGAGAAGGAGTATGAAGAGGCAACGTTAGCCTGCGGCTTCATCTGTGTCGGGAATTATCTGTGCTATAAGACCCATATAGAATAGATCAGCTCCGGGGACCCGGACTTATGGAAGCTTAAAAAGACCCAGGCGGCTTCAGGGATCAGGCATGCCATTCCTGTATAATTTATACTAGAGACACCCGCTTGTTTCTGAGGAATGAAGTGATTGCAGAAACGCTTTATCTCTTCAAGGACGTGGAAGCGGCATATCGCCATAATCCTACAGGATAAGAATGATTATGAATGCTAAATTGTTAGGGCTGTTCAGCGGCTTTCCGACGCATCATTTTACCGATGAGATCGCACTGGTGCTTAAGGAAAACCTGCCCCGGCGGGAAAGCCTGGTTTTTATCAGCGCCTGGCCC
>CACZSO010000095.1 GCA_902783795.1 uncultured Eubacteriales bacterium | reverse complement strand
ACAGAGGAGCTTACCGGCCGGAAAGTTCTTTCGGCCATGATCGAATAAGTATCTTTGATCCATTATGATGAAGATATAAGCGGAGAAACGGTCTCCTGCCTGCCTGGACAGACAGCTGTGCCGCGAATCGCTCAGATCTTATATAAAACTTAAAAAAACTAAAAACAAAAAAGGAGAATTAACCATGAAAAAGTTGTTTGCACTCATTCTCGCATTCTGCATGATCCTTTCTTTAGCAGCATGCGGCGGCTCAAGTTCAGACAAAACTACAGCTCCTGCTGCCAGCAGTGACAGCAGTGACAGCAAAACCTCCACAGCAGCTCCGACTGAAAAGCCGACTGAAAAGCCTACAGAAAAGGCTACTGAAAAACAGACAGATGCTCCCACAGAAGAGATCACCCTGAAACTGTGGTGCATAGCTACAGAATCTGATGCCAACCGTCCTGCCTATCTGCAGGCCATTGCTGATTACGAAGCTGCGCATCCCGGCATCAAGATCCAGATGGAAGCCTTCGAAAATGAGTCCTATAAGACTAAGATCAAAGCTGCGATGATGGGCGGCGACTCTTCCGATCTGCCCGACATCTTCTTCAGCTGGTCCGGCGCTTTCCTCGGTGAATTCGTAGAAGCCGGCCGTGTACAGTGCCTCGATGAGAATTTCAAGGCATATGCTGACAAACTGCCCGAATCCATGATGTCCACCACCACCTATGACGGCAAGCATTATGGAGTCCCCACCACATTCAATATCGTAGCCATGTATGCCAATATGGACATTCTGGCTGAGGTCGGCTGGGATCATGTTCCCCAGACCTATGAAGACCTGACCGCCTGCTGCGACGCTCTGGTCGCTGCCGGTAAGATCCCCTTCGGCTGCGCCGGTAAAGAGACCTGGTGCGTGACCGAGTACCTTGAGCCCATCATCATCAAGTCCATCGGCTACGAAGCTCTGGATAAGATCTTTGCAGGAGAAGCTACCTGGAACGATCCTGACATTGCCAAGTCTGTGGATACTTTACAGGAAATGATCAAGAAGGGTTATTTTGATGAAAACGGTGCCGGTCTCGGCAATGACGAAGTCAAAGCAAACTTCCTGGCCGGAAAGACTGCTTTCTATCAGAACGGTTCATGGAACACCGGCGAAGTAGCCAAAGCTTCCTTTAAGTCAGGCGTAGGCCTCTTCCCGCTTATGAATGCTGACCGCTCTTCCTATAACCAGACCATTGGCGGTCCCTCCGACGTACTGGCAGTCTGCACCGCCTCCAAGAATCTGGAAGCTGCTTCCGCTGCTGTTGTCGAACTGGGCAAAGAGATCTGCCACTACAACTTCCTCAATGCAGTCGGTATGCCTGCCTGGGCTGTTGACTATGACACCAGCTCTCTTCCTGAACTGCTGGTTGAGATCGGCAAGCTTGTGAATTCCTGTGAAGGCCTGGTCCTTTTCGGTGACACAGCCATGGCTGCTGATCCGGCCCAGACTTATCTTGACTATGTCTCCAAAGTCTATGGCGGCGAGATCGACGGCGCGAAATTCATTGAAGGCCTGACCAAGGACCTCCAGTAAAAAACATGGCGGATCCTGATGATCTGCAAATAATAAGCTAAGAAAACGGCGGCCGTCTCCGGATCTTCCAGGAATCTTGAGACAGGCCGCTCTCCCCCCAAAGAAGGGTGTATTACTATGAAGAAACTGTACAGCAATAAATGGCTTATTCTGATATTTCTGCTGCCGGCGCTGATCCTTTTCTGCGGTGTGCTGATCGCGCCCATCGGCGCTTCTTTCTACTTCAGCCTCTTCAACTGGAAAGGCATCGGGCCGATGAAATTTATAGGTCTCGAGAACTACAAAGAACTCTTCACCAGTAATTCCATCGGCTTTCTCAAGGCTCTGGGGAATGCCCTGATCCTTGCAGCGCTGTCCGTCTTTATCCAGCTCCCGCTGGCTCTGGCCCTGGCCTTGGCTCTCGGTAAAAAGATCAAAGGAGAGCGCACCTTTCTGGCCGTCTATTTCATGCCAGTCCTGATCTCTACGGTCGTTATCGGCCAGCTCTGGCTGAAGATCTATAATCCGGACTATGGCATTTTAAACGTATTTTTACGCAGCATCGGACTGGAAAGCTGGGCGAAGATCTGGCTCGGGACAAAGCAGACCGCCTTTGGGGCAGTGCTGGTGCCGATATTATGGCAATATGTGGGCTATCATATGCTGCTGTTATACGCAGGTGTGAAGAGTGTCCCGCCCGAACTGCTCGAAGCAGGCATGCTTGACGGGGCGTCAAACTGGCAGATTAACCGGTATATCGTCCTGCCCTCTATCAAGCCCATTATCCGCATCAGCGTGATCTTCGCCGTCACCGGATCATTGAAATCTTTCGATATGATCTATGTACTGACGAACGGCGGCCCCATGCATGCAACGGAAGTGCCCAGCACCCTGATGATCAGTATGCTGTTTTTGCGCAACCGTTACGGAATGGGCAGTGCCATTGCTGTCATTTTGATCCTTCTCTGCTTCGGCTTTGCCCTGCTGATCAATTTAATTTTCAGAGAATCGGAGGAATGAGACTATGAGAAACAACAGCAAAGCCATCAGGATCATTATCTACGTCGGGCTTGTCTTCTGGCTGCTCGTGAACCTCTTCCCCGTGTACTGGATGTTCACTTTCTCACTGAAGAGCAATGCTGAGATCTTCGGGGAAAATGTGGTGGGCCTTCCCAGGGAATGGCTGTGGTCCAACTATGCCACCGCCCTTAAAACCGGCAATATGGGCCGGTATTTCCTGAACAGTGCCATCGTGGCTGTCGCTACGATCATCATCACGCTCCTGGTAGCGTTGATGGCTACCTTCGCGCTGACGCGCATGATCTGGAAACGGCAGAAAAAGATGAACCGTTTCTTTATGCTGGGGCTTACGATCCCGATCCACGCTTCGATCGTGCCGGTATATGTAACGCTTTCACGGCTGCACCTGTTAAATACTTATTTCGCGCTGATCATTCCCTATTCTGCGTTTTCGCTGTCCATGGGCATCCTGGTCTGCACCGGTTTTATGAATGAGATCCCGCGGGAACTGGATGAAGCTGCCTGTATAGATGGCTGCGGGACCTGGGGTGTTTTCTGGCGTATCATCGTGCCGCTGATGAAACCGGCTGTCGCCACGGTAGGTATCTATACCTTCCTGCAATGCTGGAATGAGCTGATGTTCGCCAACATCTTTATCTCAAAGAGCGATCTCCGGACTCTGCCCGTAGGTGTGCAGGCCCTTTCCGGCCAATATACCACAGAATGGGGGCCCATCGGCGCAGCCCTCGTCCTGGCTACTTTCCCCATGCTGTTCATCTATATTTTCCTCTCGAAGAAGATCCAGGACAGCTTCATAGCCGGGGCTATCAAGGGATAACTCAATAACACCTTACAGCTGCCTTTCTTTACATGACTTGCAGCTATTTAAAAAGAGGCATCGCAGCAATCTGCGATGCCTCTTAGTCCTTATTATCATCCTTATGATTCTGCCGCTATACGCATTTCTTCTGCGTAAATGGCCTCTTCATTGACTTCCTCCGGTGTCCGGTAGTTAGGCACTACCTGCATCAGAGCCTTCTTAACTTCCCGGTTGCTTCCGGTCTTGATGGCTTCTGAGAGGATCTTAAGCTTTTCAGCTATCTCTTCCTGGTCCAGTGCCTTATCCCGCTCCACAAAGATCTTATCATTATCTGTCTTATCCAGCTCTTCCGTCTTGATCAGCAGTTCCTCATACAGCTTCTCTCCGGGACGCAGGCCTGTCTCAATGATTTCAATATCCTTATAGGGCTCCAGGCCGCTTAAGCGGATCATGTTTTCCGCCAGCTCCAGGATCTTCACCGGTTTACCCATATCCAGGACGTACAGTTCCCCGTTCTTTGCCATAGCACCGCTGGTCATGACCAGCTGAGAGGCTTCCGGAATGGTCATAAAGTACCGGATAATACGATTATCCGTTACCGTCACCGGGCCGCCGTTGGCGATCTGCTGCTTAAACAGCGGGATCACAGAACCATTACTGCCCAGGACATTACCGAAACGCGTGGCAGAGAAAGAGGTAACATCGCCCGTCCGGCTCTGGATGATCATTTCGCACAGACGCTTTGTGGCGCCCATGACATTCGTGGGATTTACGGCCTTATCCGTGCTCAGCATGATAAACCGCTTCACACCGAAAGCTTCACAGGCTTCGACGATGTTCAATGTGCCAAACACATTATTCTTTACTGCTTCCAGTACATTGCGTTCCATTAACGGCACATGTTTATGTGCAGCCGCATGGACGACGATATCCGGTGTATGTTCCCGGAAGATCTTTTCTATCTGCTCTTTATCGCAGATGCTGGTGATCTCTACCCGCAGGTTCAGTTCATCACCATAGCGGGTCCTGAGTTCCTGCTGAAGATCATAGGCACCATTCTCGTACATATCCAAGAGGGTCAGACGGGAAGGCTGACAACGGGCGATCTGCCGTGCCAGCTCAGATCCGATGGATCCGCCGCCGCCGGTGATCAGTACGCTCTTTCCCCGATACCAGGCCATGGTCTCGTCGCTTAATAATTCCTGAGTTGTACGGAATAACAGGTCTTCGATGTTAAAATCATGCAGCTGCCGCCGGCCATTCTCATCCGTACTCAAGGTGGGATAATCATAGGCTTTGATCTTAAGACCCATGTTTTTATAGGTCGTATAAAGCTCCATCCGGCGTTCCGTGGATACATTCGGCATGGCAAACACCACTTCCTGGACAGACAGGTCGGAAAGCTGTCTGGGCAGATCACTGCCCTCTCCGGAAAGGATGGGGATATTGCCGATCTCACGGCCCACCTTGCCTTTATCGATATCTACAAAACACACCGGTTCATACGTAGCCCGGGGATTCTGCAATAGCTCATCCGCCAGCATGGCGCCCACACTGCCCGCGCCGATAATGGCGATCTTGATCCGGTTATAGGAAAGGTCATCACTGCTGAATGTTACACCGGTGAACACCCGTAAAAGTTTGAGGGCCAGCTTTTCCACAGGATTCGTGCTGCTCCGCTTCTGATACACCCACTGGTACATCAGCCTGATGGCTATACAGCCCAGAAGTGTGATCGTAAACAAGGACACGGTCCTTACGAATGTTGTATGCCGGGGAAGCATTTTCCTGATAAACAGAAAGACGATACAGGCGATGGCATCCGCGATCAGCATCAGCATATACTCACCGGGAGCCGCATACCGCCAGATCCGTTCATAAATCTTGAAGATCATACGGACGACGATAATACATAAAAAGCCCAAGGCTGTGTGCGCCGCGATCAGCCCCGGTGTCAACGAGTCGATATAACTCGGATATATAATTAAGATCAGACAGGCACTGGCCAGATAAACCAATGTATCATATAAGACCAGCGGCCAGCGAATATTGTGTTTCATAGTATGACTTACCTGTAAATCAAGTGACATTTTTAAGTAAAGCAAGTCACCTTACCTACTTATAGCATCCTTAAAATTATACATTTTTCTTACGTTTCTGTCAATCGCAGACTGTAAGGATTTGTTTATGTTTTTGTGTAGAAAAGCATATCGGATCATAACCTTAAGTTATAACTATTTCACAAATCAGCATTAAACCGTCTGCTGAGCGGTTTTACAGAAGATGCGGCTGAGGGATCATCGTACCGCCGTGTTTTATGATTGTCAACTATATCCGCCTGTGATAAAATAATTTTATATGATCTACTGTGTTGTTATAGAAAGGAATTCTGATCATATGATGATTACTGTATTTGAAGGTACCACAAAATATGAACTGCCCTTTTCTGAAGGGCAGACGATCTTATCTGTACTGCAGCAGGCCGGCATTAAAAGCATCACCGCGCCCTGCGGCGGAAAAGGCACTTGTAGAAAATGCACCGTTTATGTCCGCAGTGATGATTTTGAGGGATCCTGTCTCTCCTGCACCACATTGGCCAAAGACCGGATGGTGGTGGAAATCGTCCCGGAGGTCCGTTTTTCTTACGCTGATCAAAGTGATGGGGATATCTACCCGCCTACGCCTGGTCAGGACGGTTATGCCATGGCCTGTGACATCGGCACTGCCACTGTTATCTGCCAGCTGATAGACCTTAAGACCGGAGAACTGCTTTCCAGGATCAGCGGCAGCAACAGCCAGCGTATTTTCGGCAGCGATGTGTTATCACGTCTGACGGCTGCAGAGGAGGGGCACTCAGAGGAACTCCATGGCCTCATCCTTCAGCAGATCAATTATTATATCGGCCAGCTGTGCCGCGAAGCAGGTATTAAAAGAAAGGATATCCGCCTTCTCACAGCCTGCGGCAATACCATCATGCTGCATTTCCTGGCCGGTCTGGATCCTGCAAAGATCAGCATAGCACCTTTTACACCGGTCTCTCTCTTCGGCGAAATGATGAACGGTCATGACATAGGCCTAGACTTTGAAGGGAAAGTCTACCTCTGTCCTGCCGTTTCAGGCTTTATCGGGGCCGATGTGCTTTGCGGCATTCTTACCTGTGGCATACAAAAGTCAGACGGAAAAGCCATGATGATCGACCTGGGATCGAACACGGAATTAGTCCTCGGGAATAAGGGCAATATGACGGCCTGTGCCGTGGATGGAGGCGCAGCGTTTAAGGCTTCTTTGCTGGAGCATGGTATGACCGCCTCTGAAGGCGCCATCGCCGGCGTCAAATATGCGGATGGGGAACTGCTGTTGGAGGTACTTGGAGCCGTTAAGCCAAAAGGCATCTGCGGATCCGGATTCATCGATATGCTGGGGATCCTGCTGGAAGAAGAGATCCTGGATGAGATGGGACACATTGCCGAACCGGACGAGGTGGATTCGCCCCTGTCCCGGTATATAGGAGAAGAAGACGGCCGGCCGGTATTTTATCTGACAGAAGATAAAACCGTTTTTATCTCCCAGGCAGATATCAGCAAATTCCAGCTGGCTAAAGCGGCCATTTATGCCGGAACTCAGATCCTGGCTGAAGAGAACGGTCTGACGCTTTCAAAAATCAGCCGGCTTTTCCTGGGCGGTGGTTTCGGCTCCTTCGCCCATCGAAGAAACTCTGCACTGCTGGGGCTTATCCCTCAGGAGTGCAAAGGAAAAACAGTAAAACTCGGCAATGTAGCTTTGGCCGGGGCGGTCTCCGCTGCTGTATCCGAAGAGGCCCGCAATGAATTAGCCAGGATCCGCCAGCTGATCCGGGTGATCGACCTTCCCACTCACCCCTCCTTCAGCGATGCCTATACAGAAGGCATGTTTTTTGAGTAAATTTCAGTATACACAAAAAGTAGCGGATACTGTTTTTCTTCAGTATCCGCTACTTTTTATACTCTTTTTTATCAGTCTACTCTGACTCTCCAGCCGAACTCGTCCTTGATGGAGCCGTTCTGGATGCCGGTGATGGTGTCGTAGAGTTTCTGGGTGATAGGGCCGATGTTCCCGTCGCCGATGGTCATGACATCGTCCTTATAGCGGAGCTTGCCTACCGGAGAAATGACCGCAGCCGTGCCGGTACCGAAGCACTCTTCCAGAGCGCCGGACTTCTGAGCCTCGATCAGTTCATCCACGGAAACCTTACGCTCTTCCACTTCCATGCCCCAGTGGCGGCAAAGGAAAAGAACAGAGTCACGAGTGATGCCGGGCAGGATGGAGCCATTCAGCATGGGGGTGACGATCTTGCCATTGATTTTGAAGGCAATATTCATGGCGCCGACTTCTTCAATGTATTTGCGCTCAACACCGTCCAGCCACAAAACTTGGGAGAAGCCTTCATCATGGGCCTTCACCTGAGCGATCAGGGACGCTGCATAGTTGCCGCCGGTCTTGGCAAAGCCCATACCGCCTCTGACAGCACGGACATATTCGTCTTCGATCCAGATACCTACCGGTGCCAGGCCGCTTTCATAATAAGCGCCTGAGGGGCTTAAGATGATGATGAAGAGGTAGGTCGCCGAGGGAGCCACGCCCAGGAAAGCGTCCGTAGCAATGATGAACGGGCGGATGTAAAGGGACGTGCCGGGATCTGTGGGGATCCAGTCTTTATCCACAGATACCAGCTCGGAGATCGCCTGTACAAAATCTTCCTCCGGAATGTTGGGGATGCAAAGACGGTCATTAGACTTATTGGCACGCTTCGCGTTCATATCCGGGCGGAACAGGTAAGCTTCGCCGGCATCGCCGCGGTAAGCCTTCAGGCCTTCGAACATGGTCTGGCCATAATGGAAGACCATGGCAGAAGGATCCAGGGTGATGGGCTGATAGGGGACGATACGGGGATCGTGCCAGCCCTGGCCTTCGGTGTAGTTCATGACGAACATGTGGTCCGTGAAGATGTGGCCGAAGCCAAGCTTCTGTCCCGGAACCGGTTTTTCCTTGGGTGCCGCCGTCTTTTCAATGCGGATGTTTAACATAATCTCTCTCCTTTCATACAGGCTTCCCCTCAAGGGGAAGGCAGCCTCATCCATCTGCTCCGCAGACACCTTCCCCAGAGGGGAAGGCTTATTTAATTTCTTTCAGGTCATATGGCGTGGTCTGGTAGACAAAATAGTTCAGCCAGTTCGCATACAAAAGATTTGCGTGGGACCGCCAGGTCACCAGCGGCTCCTTCGTATCATCGTCATCCGGAAAATAATTTTTCGGGATCTCTATGGGAAGACCGGCGTCTTTATCACGCAGGTATTCTTTCCTTAACGTGCCGGGATCGTACTCGGAATGTCCGGTGATGAAAATCTGGCGGCCCTCATTCGTGGCCATGATGTACACACCGGCCTCTTCGGAACAGGCAATGATCTTTATCTCCGGATGTTTCTCCACGTCTTCCCGGTGAATGGTGGTGTGGCGCGACTGAGGCACCATGAAAACATCGTCAAACCCGCGGCAAAGAATGGAAGACTTCCGTTCCACTGTATGGGGGAAGATGCCGAACAGCTTCTTATCCAGTGGATATTTGGGGATGCCGAAATGGTAATACAGACCGGCCTGGGCTCCCCAGCAGATGTGGAAAGTGGAGTGCACATGGGTCTTGGACCATTCCATGATATCACACAGCTCGCTCCAGTAATCCACCTGCTCAAATTCCAGGTGCTCCACCGGCGCCCCGGTGATGATCATGCCGTCAAAGGTCTTATAACGCACATCTTTAAAGGTCTTATAGAACTTTAACAGATGCTCCTCCGGCGTATTTTTGGACTGGTGGGTGCTGGTGCGGATCAGTTCCGCCTCTACCTGCAGGGGCGTATTGCCCAGAAGACGCAGCAGCTGAGTCTCTGTATCGATTTTTGTGGGCATCAGGTTAAGGATCAGGATCTCCAGCGGACGGATCTCCTGGCTGGAAGCGCGGACCTCATCCATAACAAAGATGTTTTCATTTTCCAGGACGCTCCGCGCCGGAAGCTCCATAGGTATCTTAATGGGCATATAGTAATCCTTTCACAGGCTTCCCCTCAAGGGGAAGCTGTCAGCCGAAAGGCTGACTGATGAGGTGTCAGCCTTTTTTTACACCTCATCCGGCCCTTCGGGCCACCTTAGGCCTCTCGCCGCGCTGGACGGGTGCCACTTATCCCCCAGCGGCCTCAAGGGGAAGGCAACTTCATCCGTCATGCTTCGCATGACACCTTCTCCCTCATCCGTCACGCTTCGCGTGACACCTTCCCCCTCATCCGTCACGCTGCGCGTGACACCTTCCCCAGAGGGGAAGGCTTATGGGGAAGGCTTTTTTACAGGGTGGCGAGGGCCTGGGCAATGTCTTCTATCAGATCTTCTGCGCTTTCCAGACCACAGGACAGACGGACCATATCCGGCAGGACGCCGGCAGCGATAAGTTCTTCATCACTCATCTGCCGATGGGTGGTGTTCGCCGGGTGCAGGCAGCAGGAACGGGCATCCGCCACATGGGTCTCGATGGCACAGATCTTCAGAGCTGCCATGAACTTATTCGCGGCTTCTCTTCCGCCCTTCACACCGAAGGATACCACGCCGCAGGAACCATTAGGCAGGTACTTTTTCGCGCGTTCATAATACTTATCGCCGGGCAGGCCGCAGTAGCTCACATAAGCGATCTTTTCGTGCTGGTTTAAGAATTCCGCGACTTTCTGGCCATTCTCGCAGTGACGGGCCATACGGACATGCAGGCTCTCTAATCCCAGGTTCAGGATAAATGCGTTCTGAGGAGACTGGACAGAGCCAAAATCCCGCATGAGTTGGGCTGTACACTTCGTGATAAAGGCTTTTCCCAGGCCGAATTTCTCACAATAAATGACACCGTGATAGCTGTCATCCGGCGTACAGAGACCAGGGAACTTGTCCGGATACTGCATCCAGTTAAAATTGCCGGAATCTACGATGGCACCGCCAAGACCTGCCCCGTGGCCATCCATATATTTGGTGGTGGAGTGGGTGACGATATCAGCACCCCACTCGATGGGCCGGCAGTTGATGGGGGTCGCGAAGGTATTGTCGATGATCAGCGGAACCCCGTGTCTATGGGCGGCTTTCGCAAACATTTCAATATCCAGCACTGTCAGGGCCGGATTCGCGATGGTCTCACCGAAAACGGCCTTGGTGTTCGGTCTGAAGGCTGCTTCCAGCTCTTCTTCCGTACAGTCAGGAGATACGAATGTCACCTCCAGGCCCATCTTCTTCATGGTGACAGAGAAAAGGTTGAAGGTCCCGCCGTAAATAGAGGAGCTTGAGACGATGTGATCCCCATTCGCCGCGATATTGAACACCGCGTAGAAGTTAGCGGCCTGGCCGGAGCCGGTCAGCATGGCTGCCGTACCCCCCTCCAGGGCACAGATCTTCGCAGCCACCATATCGCAGGTAGGGTTCTGGAGCCGGGAATAGAAATAACCTTCTGCTTCCAGGTCAAACAGCGCGCCCATATCCTCGCTGGTGTCATATTTGAACGTGGTGCTTTGGATAATGGGGATCTGCCGGGGTTCACCGTTCAACGGCGTATAACCCGCCTGGACACATTTAGTATCAATATTCAAATCATTTTTCATGATATACCTCTTTCGCGGATAATGGGCAGGCCTCATCCGTCTGCTTCGCAGACACCTTCCCCAGAGCCTCATCCGTCTGCTTCGCAGACACCTTCCCCAAAGGGGAAGGCGGGGGTTAGCCGTGTAATTTTTTCTCTAATTCTTCTCTCATCTTATACTTCAGGATCTTTCCGGCGGCGTTCATGGGGAATTCGTCGGTGAAGATGATATAGCGCGGAACCTTATGGGATGCCAGATGATCCTTGATGAACTTCCGCATCTCCGGTTCAGAGACCTCCATCCCCTCCTTCAGGATAATGCAGGCGGCGGCTTCTTCGCCGTATTTCTCATCAGAGACGCCCACCACCTGGACATCGGAGACGGCTGGGTGTGTATAAATAAATTCTTCGATCTCTTTCGGGTAGATATTCTCACCGCCGCGGATGATCATGTCTTTCAGACGGCCGGTGATAAGATAAGTACCATCAGGCTTGCGCTGTGCCAGGTCGCCGGAATGGAGCCAGCCATCCTGGTCTACGGTCTCTTTCGTAGCCCGGGACATTTTATAATAGCCTTTCATGGTATTATAACCCCGGGAACAGAATTCTCCGTTGACGCCGTCCGGCACGTTCTCTCCGGTCTCCGGATCTATGACCTTGCATTCCACATGGGGGAAGGCATAGCCTACCGTCTCTGTACGCAGGTCCAGATCATCCGTCCAGGCGGACATGGTGGAGCCGGGAGATGACTCGGTCTGGCCGTACACGGAAACGATGCCCGTCATGTTCATCTCATTGGGATCCGCCGCCCGTTTCATGAGTTCCGGCGGACAGCCGGAACCTGCCATGATACCGGTCCGCATGTGGGAGAAATCCGTCTTGCGGTAATCCGGATGATTGAACATGGCGATAAACATAGTAGGCACGCCGTTGAAGCAGGTGATCTTTTCCTGGTCGATGCAGGCCAGTGATGTTTTCGCGGAAAAATAGGGCATGGGGCAGACCGTAGCGCCATGGGTCAGGGAGGCGGTCATGGACAGTACCATGCCGAAGCAATGGAACATCGGCACCTGGATCATCATGCGGTCAGCGGTGGATAAGCCCATGCGGTCGCCGATACACTTGCCGTTGTTCACCACATTGTAATGGGTGAGCATGACGCCCTTCGGAAAACCGGTGGTGCCGGAAGTGTACTGCATGTTGCAGACATCCGAGGGCTTGACCTGGGATGCCAGGCTCAAGATCTCGCTCCTGGGCGTCAGGATCTTCCGCTCCATGGCCTCCTCAAAAGTAAGGCAGCCAGACATACGGAAGCCTACGGTGATCACATTGCGGAGGAACGGCAGCCGGCGGCAATGTAAGGGCTCGCCGGGCGTGCTGTCCTTGATCTCCGGACAAAGTTCATTGATGATGCCCCGGTAATCTGAATCCCGGGAGGATTCGATCATGACCAGGGTATGGGTATCCGACTGGCGGAGCAGATATTCCGCTTCGTGGATCTTGTACGCTGTATTGACCGTCACCAGGATGGCGCCGATCTTTGTGGTAGCCCAAAACGTGATGAACCACTCCGGCACATTGGTGGCCCAGATAGAGACCTTATGGCCGGGTTTCACGCCCATGGACACTAAAGCACGGGCAAAATCATCCACATCGTCCCGGAACTGTGAGTAGGTCCTGGTGTAATCCAATGTGGTATATTTGAAGGCATATTGGTCCGGAAATTCTTCCACCATCCGGTCTAAGACCCGGGAAAAGGTCAGGTCTATGAGCTCGTCCTTCTTCCAGACATATTCGCCGCTGCCGTCATGGTTTTTGAAAAGCCGTGTCTTCCGGTCTTCCTCATCAAAACGCGCCATATAAGACACGAAATGGGGGAAGATGACGGAATAATCCTGCAGTTCCGGCAGCCATTCCGGCTTCCATTCCAGGGAAATATAGCCATCATAGTCCACAGAGGACAGGGCCCGCATAACATCGTCCAGAGGCAGCGTGCCTTCGCCGACGATGTTATAGGAACCGTCGTCATTAGAGTCACGCAGATGCACCTGCTTGATATAGGCACCCAGATGCTCCACCGTCTCTCCGGGGGCTTCCTGGAAGTCCCGGTAGGGATGATGCACGTCCCAGAGCGCTCCGATATAATCGCAGGCAAAACTGTCCAGCACGGTACGAAGCCGTGTGGTATCCGCGAATATGCCGGTGGTCTTGATCAAAAGCGCTACTTTATGATCTTCTGCAAACCGCACCAGTTCATTTAAAACAGATATTCCGGCGGGCACTTCTTCATGGGCGCAGACCGCCACGTAAGGCACGTGGAAATCCTGGGCCGACTGGATCAGGCTCATGATATCTTCCTTTTCCTCCGGCGTGATCTCGCAGGAAGAATCGATACAGGGAATCGTGAGCCGTTTTTCCTTTAACGCGCGCAGGGTGGCCTGGATGTGATGCACATTGAAAGGCCCCTCACGTCCCGTAAAGGATGGAAATTTGTGGATATTATAGAGCTCGACGCCGGAAAAGCGCATCTCCGCTGCCGTATCCTGGAGTTCCTTCCAGGAAAGGCCGGTCCAGCCCCGTAAGGAGAGGGAAAGTTTCATCCTCAGGCCTCCTCATAAACGATCTTATTCAGGGCGTTGATATACGCTAAAATAGCGGAACCGATAATGTCGGTAGAAAGACCCATGCCGGAGTAGACCAGCCCGCCGGAGCGGAGTTTCACGATGGTCTGACCCATGGCTTCACGGCCTTCGGTAATGGACTGGATCTGGAAATCATCCAGTTCATAATGGGTCCCGGTGATCTTCTCTATGGCCAGGAAAGCAGCATCCACAGGACCATCGCCTAAGGACAGCCCATCCAGGATCTCCTCGCCGTATTTAAGTTTCAGATGTGCCACGATATCCATGGCATTGCCGGTGGTCACCATGTAATTCACCAGGGTATACGTATCCGGCACCTGCATGGCTTCGGAGGCGATGATGACTTCCAGCTCCCGGATGCCGACGCTTTCTTTACGGGAGGCGATGTTCTTGAAGGCATTGTAAACCCTCATCTTATCGCTTTCCGTCAGCTCATAGCCCAGAAGCTGCACTCCTTTCATGACCTCTTCCATGGTGTCATGGACATCGTAGGAGATGTCCTCGGAGTATTCCCGGACACCGTCGTCAAAAGGAGAATTCCCCTGGTCTTTATTCTGGATCAGGCGGGCTATATTCCGGACCGTCCGGTTGATCTCGCTGACACGGATCTCGGAAGATGCCTGCAGATATCCCTGCTTTTCTTTTAAAAGCACGGCAAAAGCTGTCAGGGAAACAGTATTCAGATCCGCTGCGGAGACCTTGATCTCTGATGCACCGCAGGAAACCGCGGTCACTGCCAGGGCTTCCGCCAGATTCAGATCATTCTTAAACGCGGCGCCCAGTTTCACGTTCTTAAGGGCCGGCACTTCTTCGTACAGCTTCTTAAGGAACGCTTCATACTCCACCGGGAGCATCGTGCCGGCAGTATCGTTCAATGTGATGGTAGAGGCACCGCCTGCAATGACCACTTCCAGCACTTCGGCCAGATACGTGAAGTCCGTCCGCGTCGCATCCTCGGCCACGAATTCCACATCGTCCGTCAGACTGACACAGCATTTCACCGCCTCTTCCACTGCCTGCTTCATGCCATCGGCTTTCATGCGGTACACGTACTCCATCCGGGCAGAACTTAAGGACGCCTGCACAGAAAGCCTGGGATTCTTCGCTTCTTTCAAAGCTTCCCAGGTCATTTCGATGCTGTCCTTTGTCAGTCCTGCATCCACAGAAAGCACACTGTTATTCAGAATACCCGCAATGGATTTGATCAGCAGGCTGTCTGCTCTTTCGTGGGCGATCTTCGGCAATTCTATCACCGGCACGTTCAGGCCGTCCAGAAGCCGGGCTGTCTCCAGCTTCTCTTTAAAAGTCAGCTGCTGACTGCCCGCTTCCGCACAGGTTTTAATGGTGACATCAGATAATATAATGTTTCTCATAATTTGTCAGATCTTTATGTAAAAATGTTTGAAGGCTTAAGAAGGGTCTAGAATTCCTTTCCCATCTTCAGGGCTTTCCGGTTGTACTCCAGAAGGTCCGCATGTCTTGCAGAAATGCATTTGGCCAATGCTTTTTCGATGGTCTCTTCGTTATATTCACCGGCCATCTCCATCAGCTTGCCGCAGATGATCATGTTCGCCAGGCCGTCCAGTCCATTGTCAGATGCCATCTTCGTAGCGGGGATATAGACGACCTTCACGTCCGTCCGCTTCACTTCACGCTCGATGAGGGAAGAATCCACGATGATGGTGCCGCCGGGAACCACATCGTCCTCATACTTATCCAGAGAGGGCAGGTTCATGGCGATCAGCACGTCCGGATTTAAGACGATGGGCGCGCCTACCGGGTCATCACTGATGATAACGCTGCAGTTGGCAGTGCCGCCGCGCATTTCCGGTCCGTAGGAGGGAAGCCAGCTTACGTTTTTTTCTTCCGTCAGGCCCTTATAAGCCAGCAGTTTTCCGGCGAAAAGGATGCCCTGGCCGCCGAATCCGGCAAAAAGATACTGTGTCATCATATCAGGCCTCCTTCTTCTGTGCCGAGCGGTCTTTATACACGCCCAGAGGATAATACGGGATCATAGCATCGTCGATCCACTTCAGCGCCTTCTCCGGTGTCATGCCCCAGTTGGTCGGGCAGGAAGACAGCACTTCGATGAGGGAGAAGCCCTTGTTGTCGATCTGGTTCTGGAAAGCCTTCTTGATGGCTCTCTTTGCCTGACGCACATGGGCCACTGAGTTAACGGTCACGCGCTCTAAATACTCGGGGCCGTCCAGCTCAGACAAAAGTTCACAGACCTTGATGGGCCAGCCGCAAAGGTCGGTGTTGCGGCCATAAGGCGATGTCTGGGTGACCTGGCCGGGCAGCGACGTGGGGGCCATCTGGCCGCCAGTCATGCCGTAGATCGCGTTATTGATGAAGATGATGGTGATATTCTCGTTGCGGGCTGCCGCATGGACGGTCTCCGCCATACCGATGGAAGCCAGATCGCCGTCACCCTGGTAGGTGAAGACGATGTGGTTCTCGGGATCCGCGCGTTTGACGCCGGTGGCCACTGCCGGAGCTCTTCCGTGGGCTGCTTCGATCATATCACAGGTAAAATAATCATAAGCCATGACAGAGCAGCCGACAGGCGCAATGCCAATGGTCTTTCCCTCTATGCCAAGTTCATCGATGACTTCTGCCACCAGACGATGAACGATGCCGTGGGTACAGCCGGGGCAATAGTGGAACGGTACATCCGTAAGTGCTTTCGGTTTTTCAAAAACTACCATGTTCATCTGCCTCCTTCCGCTGCTTTTTTAATATCTTCAAGGATCTGGTTCGGGGTCGGGATCATGCCGCCCACCCTGCTGGTCAGGGTCACCGGAACCTTCATTTCAGAAGCCAGTTTCACATCCTCGATCATCTGGCCCATGGACAGTTCCACGGAAATAATGGCCTTGCAATGTTCCACAGCCTTCTTAAAGGGCGCCTTCGGGAAGGGCCATACAGTGATGGGACGGATCAGGCCGGCTTTGATGCCCTGTTTCCGCGCTTCATTGACGGCGCTCTTCGCCACACGGGCGGCTATACCAAAGGCTGCCAGGACGATATCCGCATCATCCGCCATATATTCTTCATACATCGTCTCATTTTCTTCTACGATCTTATACCGCTCGTAGCGCTCGATGTTCTTGACTTCCAGCGTAGCCGGGTCTAAATACAGGGAGTTGACGATGTTGTGCTTTCTTTCCATTTTTGTGCCGGTGGTGGCCCAGGGTTTTTCGATCTGGGGCGCGACTTCGAAATCGAAGGATACCGGCTCCATCATCTGTCCGATGGTGCCGTCCGCCAGGATCATGGCGGGCATGCGGTACTTATCGGCCAGCTCAAACCCCTTGATGGTCAGTTCTGCCATTTCCTGGACAGAAGCCGGGGTCAGGACGATGAGGTGGTAGTCACCATGTCCGCCGCCGCGGGTCGCCTGGAAATAATCCGACTGGCTGGGCTGGATGCCGCCTAAACCGGGGCCGCCGCGCTGTGCATTGACGATCAGTGCCGGAAGATCGGCACCGGCCAGATAAGAGATACCCTCACCCTTTAAGGAGATACCAGGGCTGGAAGAAGAAGTCATGACTCTTTTTCCGGCAGAAGAAACACCGTAGACCATGTTGATGGCTGCGATCTCGGACTCTGCCTGAAGGAAGGTCCCGCCGATCTTGGGCATCTGCTTGGCCATGTAGGCCGCGATCTCCGTCTGGGGTGTGATGGGGTAGCCGAAATAGTGACGGCAGCCGGCGATGATCGCGGCTTCCGCGATAGCTTCATTGCCCTTCATTAATACTTTGTCTGCCATGATCTCACTCCCTTTCCACTGTTATAATGCAGTCCGGACACATGGTCGCGCAGGAAGCGCAGCCGATGCATGCTGACTCGTCTGTGATCTCCGCCGGATGGTGACCTTTTTTATTGATCACATCCTGTGAGATCTGAAGGATCTTTTTGGGGCAGGCGAGCACACAGAGCCCGCAGCCTTTGCAATTGTCAACGTCAAACGTTACCTTGCCCATTTGTTTCTTCCTCCTACTTTTATCAAAGCCTTCCCCTTTGGGGAAGGTGTCTGCGCAGCAGACGGATGAGGTGTTACACCGGCCGTTTCTGCAGCTTCATGGGAAACAGGTCCGGTATTTCATCCTTCAGTTCCTCATACAGCTCCTCTTCCACGGCTGTCATTACTACCGGCAATCCGGTAAGTTTAGAAACTTCTTGCGCGAACCCCAGGGAACTCCGGACCGTTTCCGCGTCCGTCTCCGCTCCCAGGTTCGAATCATTCACGATCCCGGTAAAAGGAATCCCGCCGGCCGCCTCGATCTCCCTCATGACCACCAGTACATCCTCCGGCGTGCGTGTCAGCGGCCGGAAGCGGTTGATCACCAGAAGCATCTCATAGTCATTCTCTTCCCTGATGCGGTCCGAAATGCGGCCCAGCGCCAGGGCGCCCCGCTCATCACCTCCCACATCGATCACCACATGAGCCAATGTATCGTCCACGATGGTGTAGATCTCCTGGGGCAGAGCCGGCACGTCCAGATTCGTATTCGCGTATTCAGAGACGATGAGCCGGATCCCCGCATGATCAAAATCCGCCTTGCTGTCCAGGGTCCTGAAGTACGGATTCACGATGTCCAGGTCCGCCACCGTCACACGTTCGTATTCTTTTTTCAGCTCCATGGCCATGTTCACGGCTACGTTAGTTTTTCCGGAGCCGTAATGACCGGAGAGTAAGGTAATTCTCTTATAATCCATAATCTCCAAAAGCCTTCCCCTTGAGGCCGCTGGGTGCCAGTGGCACCCGTCCAGCGCGGCGAGAGGCCTAAGGTGCCCCGCAGGGGCGGATGAGGTGTCCCATAATTATCTGCCACCTCATCAGTCAGCCTACGGCTGACAGCTTCCCCTCAAGGGGAAGCCTTTCAACCTTTTTGCCTGAATATATGGTTCCATATATCCTGGCACACTGCCTCGAAGTTTTTATTCACTTCATAATTACTGTACCTCAGTACTTGAATGCCCATACTATTCAAATACTGATCTCTTTCAATGTCCTTTCCCTTCCCTTCCTGCTCATAATGCTGTGACCCGTCCAGTTCGATCGCGATCTTTGCCTTGGCGATATAAAAATCCAGGATGTAGTTTCCCAAGGTTTTCTGGCGATTAACGGTTACGGGGAGGGATTTCAGGAAATCATACCATAAATGCCGTTCCTCTTTCGTCATCTGTTTACGCAGTGACTGAGAGTACTTTGTCAGTTTCGGGTTGTTATTATGATTCAAACGTTCAAGCAGCCGGAAGCCTCGTTGAATATATGATTATGTTGCAGGACACCTCATCAGTCAGCCTGCGGCTGACAGCTTCCCCTCAAGGGGAAGCCTTTGT
>CACZSO010000094.1 GCA_902783795.1 uncultured Eubacteriales bacterium | reverse complement strand
GTTTCGCATAATGAGAATGAGTTTTAAACAGACTGCGAGCCCGGCTTTCACCGGGCTCGTGTCAATGGGACTTTTTTAACAGCCCCTATTTTCTATGATCTTTGATCTTATGCTTCAAGGCTCTCCATGTAATCCACGACATCCTGTACCGTGACAAAGCCTGCCAGCTTATCGTCGGGGATCTGAATGTCGTATTCTTCTTCCAGAGACATAAGAAGCTGCAGGATATCCAGAGAATCGGCTCCCAGGTCCTTCTTAATGTCTGCCTCCGGAGTGATGTCATTGACATCGACATGCAGTTTCTCAACTAAGACTTCTTTGATCTTTTCGTACATCTGTTTCTCTCCATTTTATAATTTTTTAATATATGAACGGCGCTTTTTATGTTCTTCTGAATCAAAGCGCTGTTTCCACAGGTTCCTGATGGCTGCGTTATCCTCTAAATTCAGGTTTGTTTCCGCATGCTCGATCTTTTCTCTGGTCAGCATCTTATATAAGAGATCTGCAATGATAATAGATACGCCGCGGTTCAGCCATTCCGGATCTACGCCTATAAGGCCCAGGTCGATGATCTTGCTGTGATTTGCAGCTTTTAAGATCCTGACGGCGCCTGCCGGTGTCAGCTTTCCCTTTGATTTCTGGACGGCTTTGGAAAGACTGGGGAAGCAAAGGCCTAAGCAGACCATTTTCTCATTTTCATCCAGCACCACGCCCACATATTTGAGTTTGATGATCAGTTTAAAGTTATCGATCATCATTTTCTTCATATTATCCGTAAAAGGCACGGTACCGTAGATCTTATCGTAAGACTTATCCAGAAGTTCAAAGAAACCGTCTGCGTACTTTTCCAGGAACTCATTGATATTTTTGGCTGTTCCCATGTGCAGATTATACCGCTTCATGATGAATTCAGACATCTTTTTCATCTCTGCGGCGGTCTCTTTTTTGGGACGGACCTTGCTCTCGAACCAGTCCACTTCTTTTTCATAGCCCAGTTTTTCTATATGCTCCTGGTAATAAGGGGCATTATACTGTTCTTCAAAAGTGGCGAGCTGGTCAAAGCCTTCAATGAGCAGGCCTTCTCTTTCAAGATCCGAGAATCCCAGCGGCCCGCAGATATATTCCATCCCTTTCTGCCTGCCCCAGTCCTCTACAGCCTTAAATAAAGCTTCTGACACTTCCGGGCGGTCTACGGCATCAAAACGGGTAAAGCGGATCCGTTTCTCGTTATTCTTCTTATTTGCTGCATGCTGCAGGATGCCGGAGATCCGGCCTACCATTTTGTTTCCGTCATAGGCATTATAATACACGGCTTCACAGGTATCATAATACACATAATCCTTACGGAATATCTTTTTTTCATCCATGTAGAGCGGTGGGACAAAATAAGGATTATCTTCGTAAAGCCTCAGCGGAAAATTAAGAAAATCTCGCTTTTCTTTCCAGGTCTTTACCTCTCTTATTTCTATCATTATTTCTGAACCCCGTCATTCTTGGTTTCTTTTGATTTACGGATTACATACCGGGCACGGGACCAATGTCCGCCATTCGTTCATGATGGTCGCCCGGCTGACATTATATTTCTCCAGCTGGGGAAATGTCATGCCTGCAATTTCCGGGCAGTTAAGCCGGTGGAAATAGTTATCCGTGACTTTCTTTGCATAAGTATAGCCATTTGCGTCAGGTACCGCTTCTTCCGGTGGTCCGGCAGGCTGTGTCTGTGCAGGAGGCTGTTCTGCCGGCGGAGTATCTGCTGGGGGCTGCTCTGCGGGCGGGGTATCAGCCGAGGGCTGCTCTGCGGGCGGGGTATCCTGCTGCTGGGGCTCACCCTGTTCTCCCTGATCCTGAGGTTCACCCTGTTCTCCGGGCTCCTGGTTCTGATCAGATTCAGCCGGCGTATCCTGCTGACCATTCTGACTTTCAGAAGGCAGTTCACCATTTTCTACAAACAGGGTATCCGCATCCTCATCATGAGCAACTTTTATTTCAAGATTATCGATCGTGGACTTAAAATCGATATCTCCCTGCATATCTGTCCGATAAGTTTTTACCTTATCATTCTTCAGATAGATCAGTGTCTCCTGGGAAGGACAGCCATAGCCTTCTCCTACAGAGATGACGGCATGATCCGGGGACGCAGCAGCCATCACATTGGCGGACAATGATCCATCCGCCCCGTGATTACCTACCTTGATCACGTCACAGTCGATATCGAAGCCTCTCTGGATCAACGCTCCCAGTTCTTCTGCCTCTGCTGCGCCGCAAAGCAGGATCCGGCGGTTCTTGTGTTCTATCATAATGACCAGGGAACCGGTCTCGCCATTCGCTTTCTGCACCGGGCCTAAGAAGGTGACTTTTGCTCTTCCCAGATCTACAGTCTCACCCATAGCCGGTACTTTCAATGTTACTTTCTGTTCTTTCAAAGCTTCTGTAAAATCTTTGAATTTATCAGAATCATACGTATCAGTGGAGCAGTAGGCTTTTCCGACGGTAAACCAGGTCATGGCTCTTGCAAAGCCTCCCACTGACTGGTTATAAGGCGTCGTGGCCACCAGATAATCGACTGCTGTAAGATCTGTCTCCAACAGTCTGGCAGAAAGTTCGACAGATACTTCTCCGCTGTCCACGATCATGTAATGACCGTCACAGTTGATGATGGCGGCATCTGCCTGGTTCATGTTCAGGAAGCGGATAGAGATTTCT
Organism: uncultured Eubacteriales bacterium; assembly: GCA_902783795.1. GTDB lineage: Bacteria > Bacillota > Clostridia > Lachnospirales > Lachnospiraceae > UBA1267. Next base: position 8,534 of record CACZSO010000094.1, on the reverse strand, counting down.
GAGGCGATCTCTTCTTCCTCCGAACTTTTGATTGCTTCCTGTTCTGAGGAACTCCTGGCTACTTCCTGGGATTCCTGTCTGGAAGATTCTTTTTCTTCCTGTCTGTTCTGCAGTTTAGGCAGGATAAAGCCAAACAGCGCGATCAGAAATGCCACAAAGGCCCAGAATACCGCGATCACGATCCTCTTCGTCTTCTTATCCAGTCTGATGATCTTCGTACGGTAGAACCAGACGGAAAGACTGATAGGAAAGATAGCGATCACAATGATCCAGAATATCACGTGGTACAATGTGTCTTCAGAATTCTTCTTTTTTCCTTTTCCGGCCATTTAACACCTCGTAAAAAATTAGATTATGCGCACCTGCTTTTCACAGTTTACGTTTCTTCTGATCCTTCCCCGTCATCTTCGCCTTCTTCATCCATGATGTCTTCATCTTCTGTTCTCATCACAGCGAAGCTGGAAACTTTTTCTTCTCCATCCTTTTTAATGTTCATGAGCTTCACGCCGCTGGTGGTCCTGCCAAGGACCGGGACTGTATCCACCGTAGTACGGATAACGATGCCCTCCGTCGTGATCAGGATGATCTCATCGCCTTCTGACACCTGGGCTGTTCCTACCAGCACGCCGGTCTTATCTGTGATCTTATAACCACGGGAACCCTGGCCGCCGCGCTTCTGGAAGCCGAAGTCATCAAACTTCGAACGCTTGCCCATGCCGTTTTCTGAAACGAAAAGAACGGTCTTTTCAGGCTCTTCTGTCTCCATGGAGACCAATTCATCGCCTTCCTTCAGACGGATGCCCCGGACACCTATAGACGTCCTTCCGCACAGCCGGGCATCCTGTTCATTGAACAAGATCACATTGCCGTTTTTGGAAACCATTAAGACCCGGGCGTTTCCGTCTGTATTCTTAACGGCTATCAGCTCATCGCCCTCTTTCAGGGTGATGGCCAGAAGCCCCGTCTTTCTTACATTCCGGTATTCATAAGCCCTTGTCTTCTTTATGGTGCCGTTTTTCGTAGCCATCAGGATCATGGAATCCTGGTCAATGTCCCTTTGTGTCACCATAGCTGTCACTTTTTCATCTGACATCATGGAGATCAGGTTAATGACCGGTGTTCCGCGGCTGGTCCTGGAAGATTCCGGAATTTCGTACACCTTCATCATATACACTCTTCCCTGATTTGTAAAGAAGAGAATATTATCTTTTGCCTTCGCGGTCTCCAGCTGGGTGGTATAGTCTGCGTCCAGTACCTGCATGCCTTTAACGCCCTTGCCGCCCCGGTTCTGCTGACGGAAGTGATCAGGAGACATTCTCTTGATGTAGCCCAAATTTGTCATGGCTATGACATAATCATCATCGGCGATCAGGTCTTCGTCCACGATCTCTTCTTCATCCATGCCTATCTGAGTCCGCCTGTCATCGCCGTATTTATCTCCCAGCTCGGAGATCTCATCACGGATCACCATAAGCAGCCGGTTTTCATCCGCTAAAATAGCTCTGAGTTCAGCGATGGTCTTTTCAAGTTCAGCGTATTCTTCTTCCAGCCTGGCTCTTTCCAGTCCTGTCAGAGCCCTCAGCCTCATATCCACGATAGCCTGGGACTGGGCTTCTGAGAGTCCGAACCGCTCCTGCAGCTTCAGTTTTGCTTCATTGACATTCGCGGCACCCCGGATGATGGCGATGATCTCGTCAATGTTATCTAAAGCGATCAGTAAACCTTCTATGATATGGGCCCTGTCTTCAGCTCTCTTTAAGTCGAACCGTGTCCTTCTGGTGACCACTTCTTCCTGATGCTTGATATAATAATGCAGCATGTCCGGAAGATTTAAGACTTTAGGTTCCCCGTTTACCAGGGCGATCATATTGACGCCGTAGGTATCTTCCAGCTGGGTATGCCGAAGCAGCTGGTTCAATACCACATTAGGATTTACATCCCTTCTAAGCTCTATGACGATGCGCATGCCTTCACGGGAGGTGGATTCATCACCAATATAAACGATGCCGTCCACCCGTTTTTCTTTATGAAGTTCCGCGATCTTTTCAATGAGCCTGGCTTTATTGACCAGATACGGGATCTCTGTAATGACGATACGGCTCTTGCCGCCATCCATGGGCTCGATATTTGTTACGGACCTGACTCTGATCCGGCCTCTTCCGGTCCGGTAGGCCTGGTTGATGCCGTTTCTTCCCATGATCACAGCGCCGGTGGGGAAATCCGGTCCTTTGATGATTTCCATCAATTCCTCGATGGACGTTTCCCGGCCTTCTGTCACCCTATTGTCAATGATCTTTTTAACTGCGTCAACGACTTCCCGTAAATTATGAGGCGGCATATTAGTGGCCATACCCACTGCGATACCCTGTGAACCATTGATCAGAAGATTCGGAAGACGGGAGGGAAGGACCACCGGCTCTTTCTCTGTTTCTTCAAAGTTCGGAACAAAGTCCACCGTATCCTTATTCAGGTCATTCAGCATTTCCATGGCAGGTTTTGACAGTCTGGCTTCCGTATAACGCATGGCTGCTGCGCCGTCACCATCCACAGAACCAAAGTTGCCGTGACCATCCACTAAAGGATACCGCTCATTCCATGACTGGGCCATATAGACCAGGGCACCATAGATGGAGCTGTCTCCATGGGGATGATATTTACCCATGGTATCGCCCACGATACGCGCGCATTTACGATGTGGCTTATCCGGTGTATTAGAAAGTTCCAGCATGGAGTACAGGATCCTCCGCTGCACCGGCTTCAGGCCGTCTCTTACATCCGGCAGGGCACGCGAAGAGATGACAGACATGGCATAGTCCACATAAGACTGTTCCATAGTCTGCTTCAGCTCTACCTCCCGGACTTTATCAAATATATTCGCTTCCATTAAAGCATCCTCAAATTAAGCTATATCCACTGTAGCGTATTTTGCGTTTTTCTCAATGAACTCTCTTCTGGGCTCCACATTGTCGCCCATCAGCACATTAAATGTAAGATCAGTGGCCGCTGCCTGTTCTTCATCGAACAAGACTTTCTTTAAAATACGGCGTTCCGGATCCATGGTGGTCTCCCACAGCTGGTCTTCATCCATTTCACCTAAACCTTTATACCGCTGCACTTTATTCGACGAATCACGGCCTATTTCTTTCATGATCTCTTCCAGCTCATCATCGCTGTAGGCGTACCAGACCCGTTTATTCTTTTCGATCTTGAAAAGAGGCGGCTGTGCCAGGTACACATGGCCGGTCTTGATCAGTTCCGGCATGAACCGGTAAATAAAGGTGAGAAGCAGTGTAGATATATGGGCGCCGTCCACGTCAGCATCTGTCATCAGGATGATCTTATCATAACGAAGCTTCGTCAAGTCAAAATCATCATGGATGCCGGTACCGAAAGCCGTGATCATGGTCTTAATCTCTTCATTGCCATAGATACGGTCCAGACGGGCTTTTTCAACGTTCAATATTTTTCCGCGGAGGGGCAGGATCGCCTGGGTATGACGGTCCCTGGCATTCTTCGCGGAACCACCGGCAGAATCACCCTCAACGATGAAGATCTCACACTTGGAAGGATCTTTTTCTGAGCAGTCCTGCAGTTTTCCGGCAAATCCGAAGGTATCCAGCGCTGATTTCCTCCGGGCTGTCTCCCTGGCATTACGGGCGGCTTCTCTGGCTCTTTGCGCCACAATAGATTTGTCGCACATTTTTTTCGCCACAGCCGGATTCTGTTCCAGGAAGTACATCAGTTTTTCCGATACAACAGAATCGACAGCAGAACGGGCTTCCGAGTTACCTAATTTCTGTTTAGTCTGGCCTTCAAACTGAGGTTCTTCGATCTTGACAGAAATAATAGCTGTCAGGCCTTCCCGGATATCCTCACCGTCCAGATCCTTATCTTTTTCCTTTAAAAGCTTATTATCTCTGGCATAGCGGTTAAATGTCTTTGTCAGCGCATTTCTGAAACCGGTAAGATGCATGCCGCCTTCCGGCGTATTGATATTATTCACAAAGGAATAAATGGATTCATTATAGGCATCGTTATGCTGAAGCGCCACTTCCACGGCCACATTATTTTTTTCGCCGCTGCAATAGATAACTTCATCATACAAGGCCTGTTTGGAATGATTCAGATACGACACGAATTCTTTAATGCCGCCCTCATAATGATAGGTCTTAGATTTCTTTTCTTCCCTGTCATCATTGATAACGATCTTAAGACCGGCTGTCAGAAAAGCCATTTCCTGCATCCGGGTCGCCAATGTATCAAAATCAAAATGAGTTTCTTCAAAGATCTCATGATCCGGGTGGAATGAGACCATAGTCCCTGTCTTTTCAGGATCACAGTCACCAACGACTGTCAGTTTATCCAGAGCCTTTCCTCTGGAATAATGCTGACAATACACCTGTCCTTCATGATAGATATTCACGATCAGGCTGTCAGACAGGGCATTCACCACAGATGCGCCTACACCGTGAAGACCGCCGGAGACCTTATACCCCCCGCCGCCGAATTTGCCGCCGGCATGCAGAATAGTAAATACCACTTCTACCGCCGATATACCGGCTTTTTCATGTATGCCTACCGGAATGCCACGCCCGTTATCAGTGACCGTACAGGACCCGTCAGCATTTAAAGTGACATTGATCTCTGTACAGAAACCCGCCAGAGCCTCGTCCACCGCATTGTCCACGATTTCGTAAACCAGGTGATGGAGGCCCCTTAAAGAGGTGGATCCTATATACATGCCGGGACGCCGTCTTACAGCTTCCAGACCTTCCAGGATCTGGATCTGACTGGCATCATAATCATTTGCGTTATGGTTTTCCATATAGTCTCCTCTTAATTATCTGCAATCTTTCCCTTTTCCACTTTAAACGCGTGGGAAATGGAAAGATTTCTGTCCACAAATTCATCCAGACCTGTACAGGTGATGAATGTCTGTATCCCGTCTATGGAGTCCAGGAGATAATTCTGCCGGCCGGAATCCAGTTCCGAAAGCACATCGTCCAGAAGAAGTACCGGAAGGTCTCCTGTCTTATTCTTCACCAATGTGATCTGTGCCAATTTCAGTGACAGCGCACAAGTCCGCTGCTGTCCCTGGGATCCGTAGATACGGGCATCCGTCTGTATTTCATCCGTCACCATAAAGGACATGTCATCCCTGTGAGGACCTGTATTTGTGGTCTTTGTCCTCAAGTCTTTTTCAAGAGAACGTTTCAGCTCTTCTTCAAAATCCTCCGCCTGAACATCAGGCTCGTAGAAAAGCTCCAGTTTTTCCCGGCCGCCGGACAATTTTCCGTGGACCGGCAATGTTATCTCATATAGTTCCCGTATAAATTCTTTCCGCCGCTCGATAATGTCCCGGCCGTAGCGGACCAGCTGGACATCCCACATTTCAAGGGTATCTCTTAAGGACGGTTCATAGGAAACATCTTTTAACAGCTTATTTCTCTGTTCCAGTACCTTCCGGTACTGGATATAATCATTCAGATATACTTTGTCCAGAAGGCACAGCTCTGTATCGATGAACTTTCTTCTTCCGGCAGGTCCCATCTTCACGATCTGCAGATCTTCCGGCGAGAAAAACACCGTATGCACCATTCCGAGAAAATCTGCATTTCTTCTTATGGGCACCCGGTTTACGGCAATGCCTTTATTTCTCCCGTTTTTCAGGTGCATATCGATCCGTAATTCCGCCTCATCTTTTAAGACCATCATCTTAAGATGAGATTCTTCGCACCCGAAACGGATCATCTCTCTGTCTTTGGATCCTCTGTGAGAACCGCTGCCGGAAAGCATGCTTATGGCTTCCAGAAGGTTCGTCTTTCCCTGGGCGTTTTCTCCGTAGATCAGGGTGATCCCCGGCTCAAAATCCAGGTGCAGCCGTTCATAATTTCTGAAATTATCAAGATCCAGCGATGTAATCTGCATAATTAAAGGACTATTTCTACCTTTTCACCATTATATTCGGCGATATCGCCGGGAACCAGTTTTCTTCCGCGGCGTGTTTCTGTTTCACCGTTGACCCTGACTTCACCATTCTGGATCACTTCCTTTGCTTCCGCTCCGGACTCCACCAGGTTCGCTGCCTTCAGCGCCTGACCTAATTTGATAAATTCACCTATCAGATGAAGAACCATCTCATTCCTCCGTGAAATTCACCGGCAGCACCACATAGGTATAGGTACCTTCGTCATTTTTGATGGTGCAGGGATAGTTATACTTAAACATATACATGGAAATAGTCTCATCATCGATGACACGCAATGCATCCAGAAGAAGCTTCGGGTTAAAGGCTATCTTCAGATCTCCGCCTTCTTTTTCGATAAAAAGGCTTTCATCCATGGAGCCGATGTTGGATTTAAGCTTCAGGTTCATCTCTTCATCCGTGATGGTCAAGATGACCGGCTTTTTATCACTTTCATTGACAAATAAAGTGGAACGGTCCAGACAGTCGGACAGCTCTCTTTTACTGATCTTTACACAAGTATTGTATTCCGGACGGATCATGGATTCCACACGGAAATACTGGCCATCGATCAGGCGGCTCACCATCCGGGTGTTGTCAAATTCAAAAATGATATGGTTCTTCGCAAAAAGGATGGTCATATCATCTTCAATGCCGCCGGAAAGGATCCTGGAAAGATCCGACAATGTCTTTCCTGGTACGATAGCAGATGCGGATTCATATGCCTCTTTCAGCTCGCTTACACGGATAGAAATACGGTGGCCGTCCAGGGTGGTCATCTTCATATGGTTATCATAGATCTCGATATACACACCGGACATGGCTGCGTTCAGATCTGATTCCGCAATGGAGAAGATGACCTGGCCGATCATTTCTCTTACCGTATATTCAGAACATACCACAGAACTTAAAGGACGGATATCCGGAAGCATGACGAATTCATCTGTCTCACGGCCGGCGATCTTAAATACCGACTGCCGGCATTTGATGGTCATGGCATTAGAGGCATCTGTCTCGATATAAATGTCATCATCCGGCAGTTTCCGGATAATATTCGTAAACAGTCCGGCATCCACAGCCACCAGGCCGGGTTCTTCTGTCCGCTCAAACAGTCTGGTCTCTATCCCTAAGTTCGTATCATTGGCGGTCAGGGTGATGCATTCCGGATCAGCTTTGATCAGGACGCATTTTAAGATTTCCAGTGTGGTCCTTACCGGTACGGCACGGGAAACAGTGTTCAGTGCTTTCAGCAGATTATTTTTTGAACAGACGATTTTCATGGCAAAGTTCCTTCCTGTCTGAGTTATATATTTATATAGTTTAACAGCAGTAGCTGTTGTAGTAGCTGTAGATATGTTGGAAAGTACCTTCAGGCCTTATAATTGCACGAAAAAGTGCTCTTAATAAGTGTGTTGAGGATCAGAAGATCAATACACAGTATCCACGAAAGCGGATCTTCTTCTCAGCTCATGATTTTTTTCTTCAACACTTCGATGGTATTTACCAACTCTTTATTCACAGACATTTCCCCATCGATCTTCTTAAAACCGTTGATAACTGTGGAGTGATCCCGGCCGCCCAGGATCTCGCCCACATCTTTAAGAGAGATATCGTTCATAAGCCGTATAAGGTACATACAAACATGACGTGGCATTACGATTTCTTTATTCCGCTTGCCGGATTTGATATCTTCGGGCCGTACGCCGTAGTATTCGGCGACGATGTTGATGATGTAATCCGGGGTTATCTTTTTATCATTGTCCGGATTAATGATATCCTTCAAGGTTTCTTTTGCCACATCTAAAGTAAGTGCTGAATCCGGATGCAGTTTTGAATAGGCATAGATCTTTGTCAGGGCCCCTTCCAGCTCACGGATATTCGTCTTTATATTAGAAGTAATATATTGAAGGATCTCATTATCAAAGGTATAACCGTCGGTTTCTTCTTTCTTCCTTAATATAGCCATCCTGGTCTCATAATCCGGAGCAGAGATATCCACGGTGAGTCCCCATTCGAAACGGCTGACCAGACGTTCATCCAGGGTGCTGAAACTCTTCGGCGGCTGGTCAGAAGAAAGGACGATCTGCCGGCCGTTTTCATGCAGGTAGTTAAAGGTGTTGAAAAACTCTTCCTGGGTAGATTCTTTTCCTATTATAAACTGGATGTCGTCGATGAGCAGCACGTCGATGTTGCGGTACTTGGCTTTCAAGGACTGCTGGGTCTTATTCCGGATGGATTCGATCACTTCATTCGTAAAGACTTCCGATGAAACATACAGGACTTTCATTTTCGGATTATTCGTCAGAATGAAATGAGCGATGGCCTGCATCAGGTGTGTTTTTCCAAGGCCGGGTCCGCCGTAAATGAACAGCGGGTTATATTCATTACCCGGAGATTCTGCAACAGAAAGAGAGGCAGCATGGGCAAACTGGTTATTAGCGCCGACCACAAAAGTATCAAAAGTGTAGCGTGGATTAAGATTCGCTGCTTCACTTAAGACATCTTCTGAAGAAATGATCTTTTTATCCATGCGGAATACCACGCCGTTATCTGTCCGTGGTTTCGGCAT
>CACZSO010000093.1 GCA_902783795.1 uncultured Eubacteriales bacterium | reverse complement strand
CACCTATGACCAGGGAACATTGACGAAGGCAGTCACCCGTGGAAACGGGGAGATCGGTGAAGTGGTGACCCAGAATGCGCGGACTTTTGTGAATCTGCCGCTCAGGATCCCCTATGCCGGCCATCTGGTGCTGAGGGGAGAAGCTGTCATCAAATATCCTGATTTCGAGCGGATGAATGCGGAGATCGAAGAGGATGCCAAGTATAAAAATCCCCGGAATCTCTGCTCCGGCTCGGTCCGGCAGCTGGACTCTTCTGTGACCGCGAAACGCTGTGTCAATCTGATCGCCTTTGCTTTGATCGAGGCGGAAGGCGTGGATTTTAACAATTCCATGAATGAACAGCTGAACTTCCTGGATACGTTAGGCTTTGAGACCGTGCAGCGAAAGCTGGTGACGGCAGATACGGTTCATGAGGCGGTGGCTGCCTATGAGGAAGCCGTCAAAACCTATGAAATACCGTCAGACGGCCTGGTGCTGGTCATGGATGACCTGGCTTACGGCGCATCTCTGGGGCGTACGGCTAAATTCCCCAGAAACGCCATCGCCTTTAAATGGCAGGATGAGATGGCAGAGACCACCTTAAGAGAGATCGAATGGTCCGCGTCCCGCACAGGATTGATCAATCCGGTGGCGATCTTCGACCCCGTGGAGCTGGAGGGCACCACGGTGAGCCGCGCCTCCGTGCACAATGTTTCCGTAGCCCGGGAGCTGAAGCTGGGGATCGGAGATACCATCAAAGTTTATAAAGCCAATATGATCATCCCCCAGATCGCGGAAAACCTCACTAATAGCGATAATTTCCAGGTTCCGGAAGTGTGCCCGGTCTGCGGAGGGAAAACAGTCATACGGGATGAAGCCGGCGTCCAGACCCTCTATTGTACAAATCCGGACTGTCCGGCCAAACAGGTAAAAGCCTTTGAGCTGTTTGCCAGCCGGAACGCCATGAAGATGGACGGTCTCTCGGAGATGACCCTGGAAAAGTTCATCGACCGGGGCTTTATCAGATCTTTCGCGGATCTATTCCGGCTTTCCCGTCATGAAGCAGACATCGTCCAGATGGAGGGGTTCGGTCAGAAATCTTACGACAATATTCAGAAGACCATCGAGGCTTCCCGGCATACCACCTTGTCCCGGCTTTTATACGGGCTGGGGATCCCGGGGATCGGTGTGGCCGGAGGAAAGCTTCTGGCTTCTCACTTCAACGGAGACCTGGAGGCACTTAAGCGGGCTGAAGTAGAGGAACTGACCACCATAGATGGCATAGGTGAAGTCATGGCCGGAGATATAGCCGCTTTCTTCAGGGATGAAAAGAAGATGGCGGAGCTTGACGACCTGCTGACAGAGATCATCCTGGAAAAAGAAGAGGAGAAGGCAGGGGATTCCCTTTCCGGTAAGACCTTTGTGGTCACCGGGGCGGTCCATCTCTTCCCGAACCGGGATGCCATCAAGGCGTTCATAGAAGCCCGGGGAGGAAAGGTGGCTTCCGCTGTCTCATCTAAAACGGACTACCTGATCAATAACGATGTAACATCGTCATCCGGGAAAAATAAAAAAGCAAAGGAACTGAACATCCCCATTCTTTCAGAAGAAGACTTCATGAAGATGGCGGGAGAATAATCACAGGAGGATATAGTTATGACTAAAGCCAACAAAAACGTGAATTTCGGCTATTATTCCGGCTGGATGCTCACAAAAAACACTTGGGCCCTGAATTTCATGGGAGGCTCACAGTTCATTTACCTGCTGGAAGGTGATGAGAAAGCCATGCTGATCGACACCGGCTACGGCCAGGGTGATCTGAGAGCGTATGTGGAAAAACTGACAGATAAACCGGTCATCGTGGTCAATACCCACTTCCATGTAGATCATTACGGCGGTAATGCAGAGTGGGAAAAAGTCTATCTGGCAGATCACTGGGAGAAGGACGCATCGCCGGATTATCAGGAAAATGATAAGAAATTCCCTTATCCGGATTACGAAAAAGTGGTGATCGGCGACGGTTATGAGTTTGACCTGGGCGGCCGGATCATCCGGACGTTAAGGGCGGAAGTCGCTCACTGCAGCAGTTCCCTGTTCTTCCACGATGTGACGAATAACCTGCTCTTTTCCGGAGATGAATTCGAGTCCGGCCAGACATTGATGTTCATGGGAGAGCCGGGGACGCTGGCGGAACGTCTGCATAACATGAAAGAGAATGCGGAGCGCCTGTACGCCCTCTGCGACGAGCACACCCTGGTCCTTCCGAACCACAACGGAGCGCCTATAGCGAAGGAGTATTTCCTGGACTATATGGGACTGGTGGATTCTGTCTTAGCGGGAAATGCGGAGATCGAGGACGACCTGAATCATAAGTATATAGATAACATGCCGGGTCACGAAAAATATTGCCGCGTACGTTATGGCGGCGCCAGCATTTTTGCCGTCAGGGAAGAAGTTCTGCAGGCGCCAGAGATCGGGTGAAAGAGAACACATCATGGGAAGGCTATGAAGACGATTCACGTAGTTGCAGCTGTCATTGCCGACAGGGACCGGATCTTTGCCACGCAGCGTGGTTATGGTGACTGGAAAGATTACTGGGAGTTTCCCGGCGGGAAGATCGAAGCCGGAGAAACGCCTGAAGAAGCACTTCGCCGGGAGATCCTGGAAGAACTGGATACGGAGATCGCCGTTGGAGAAAAACTGACGGTCGTAGAGTATGATTATCCTGAGTTCCACCTGAGCATGGAATGCTATCTGGCCCACGTGACGGAAGGAAGTCTTGTACTGAAAGAACATGAAGCGGCCAGATGGCTGGAGAAAAATGAGCTGGAGAGCGTTCCGTGGCTGCCGGCAGATCTGACGATCTTGGATCTGATCAGGCAGCGGGTCTTTGCCGCCCCGGGGACGGAACCCTTTATGAAGATCAGAAGATTTAAAGAAACGGATGCTGAGGCAGTTTCGGACATGATCCGGAAAACGCTTCAAGTGTCAAATTCCAGAGACTATCCGGCGGAAGAGATAGCTGAACTGGTAAAAAGAGAATCGCCGGAATATGTCAGGGAAAGGGCATCCCGGACCCACTTCTACGTAGCGGAAAATGAGGAAGGGATCATCGGCTGCGGCTCCATCGGCTCCTGTGCGGATAAGCCGGAGGAAAGCGGTCTGTTCACCATCTTTGTCCATCCGGAGCATCAGGGGAAAGGCATAGGCCGGGCTATCGTGGAAACATTGGAGCAGGATGAATTTGCCCTGCGCTCGAAAAAAATCGAGATCGCAGCGTCCATCACCGGCCTGCCTTTTTACCTGAGACTTGGCTATGCCTTTAAAAACGGGATCCGTGAGATAGGGGAAGACCATCTTTACCGGCTGGAGAGATTCAGGATCCCGGAAGAGCAGCAGGGCAGGCCGGAATAAATAGACCACCAGGCTGTTCGGTTTGAGCCGGCTGAAGGAAAAGTATGAGAGGACTAAGTCATCATGAAGATCACAGAAGGACGATATTCTTTTGAGATCCCGGAACGTTGGAAAGAATTGGTGGGAGCCAAAAAAAAGAGTTCCCGGATCGATCTGATCCTGCTTTGGGAAGAGGAGCCCGGCTGCAGCGGGCTTCTGGTGAGTCTGAAGTGTCTGAAACGGAAGAAATCAAAACCGGATGAGTATACGGAGCTTCTGGGCACCTTGAGCCGCGAAGACGGGACGTGCAGTTATCTTTATGCTGTCCACGGGCAGGAAGGGGCTGTCAGTGAGAAAAATGAGGACCTGTACTGGAGGCTGAGGGACCAGTTATGGATGGTTTTCGAGAGTCTCAGTCCGGAGGAGGGTTATTCCTGGCAGCCTGCCTGAATATAAAAATACATGCAGCAGCAGAAGGGAACTCCCGGCAACACAGAAGACGGAGCAGTATACATGAGTCATTTACAATATATCTTTGTTCACGGCCTGTCTGGCTGGGGCAGCTATGATGCAGTCTATCAGAAGATGCCCTACTGGGGCATGCGGGGCGGGGATCTGATGACTGATCTTCGCGCCCGGGGATTTGACTGCCAGGCAGCTTCTGTAGCTCCTACCGGCAGTGCCTGGGACCGCGCCTGTGAGCTTTACGCCCAGCTGACAGGCACACGGACGGACTATGGAGAGGCTCACAGCAGAAAATACCGGCATGAACGGTTTGGCCGGGATTTTTCCGGCTGCAGCCTGGTCCCTTCCTGGAATGAGGACACCCGGGTGGTGCTGTTGGGGCATTCTTTTGGCGGGGCGGCGGTGCGGATGTTTTCCGAGCTTATGGCTCACGGAGATGAGGAGGAGCGGCAGACAGATCAGCAGCCCCTTTCTCCGCTTTTTGAGGGCGGTATGGAAAAACACATCCACAGCATCGTAACATTGGCATCTCCCATGAACGGGACCACAGCGTATGATATGTTTCAGGATCCGGAATTTGACATGGAAAGCGTGAAGGTACCTTGGTGGAGCCGGATCCTGGCCCGGATGATGGCCAGAGGGACCCGGGAAAAAGCAGATGGCCGGGATGAGAGGGATAATGCCAACTATGATATGCATCTGGACCGGGCGGCAGAGATAAATGCCCGGATCAGGACACTTCCTGAGGTCTTTTATTTCTCCGTGCCCTGCAGTGCTTCTGACAGACAGCCGGACGGGACCTATGTACCCCGGCGCGGCATAGAGCCGCTGTTTGCTGCCCGCAGCCGCCAGATAGGCACCTACTCCGGGAAGACGGCAGGCGGTATGGCCGTGGATGAAAGCTGGCGGGAGAATGACGGGCTGGTCAATACCCTTTCTGCCATGGTGCCCTGCGGCGCGCCCTCAAAACCCCTGGATAAAGAGCGGATCGAACCCGGGCTGTGGAATGTTTTTCCAACAGTGGAGGGGGATCATATGTGGCTGCAGGGGGGACTTATCCATAAGCATGATATCCGGGGCTTCTACCTGGATCTTTTAAGGATGATAGAAAAACTTTGAAAACGACGGGAAGTTCATGGCCTCCATCAACCTGAGGAAGAGGAAAACATCGCCGGATAGTCTGGTACGGCTGCTGCGGATGATCAGTTTTATAGATGCCTTAATGGCGATCCTCACGCTTCAGAATACAATGATCATGGTCAATACAGATACAGAGGGAGTGAAAAAGATGCTTCCTTTGACGGCCTGGACCAGCGGTGCTGTCTGGCTGGGCATCTTGATCCTGTCGGTCAGTGCCATCATCAATGGCATCAGACAGGTCAAAGGGAATGATAAGCCTTAGGGTACTGCAAAATATCCATGCTTAATTCGCTCTTTTTCTCATGGACAGGCTTCAGGCTTTCTGCTATGATATGATCCATCAGCTGAAAGAAGAGGACTTAAGATGAAGAAAAAAGAAAAGAAAAAGTATCTCATAGATGAACAGCTGCTCAACAGACTGAAAGATGTTCAGATGTTGATGGCCGGTCCTGTGGAAGACTATAGTTCTCAGAACATGGCCTTTTTTGAACTGGGTGCCATCATAGATGAGATAGAAGACAGCCTCGAAGCTGAATGACGATATGTGTCGCAGTGCTTTAAGAAAAGGAGAGGAAAAGCATGAAAAAGAAATTGATCTGGATTCCGGTGGTGCTGGTCATCGCCTTAATTATAGGGATCGGCTGCTTCACGCAGGTACCCACCGGCCACACGGGTGTGATCACCACTTTCGGTAAAGTAGCGGATTATACATTGGATTCCGGTATCCATGTGAAAGCTCCGTGGCAGAACGTGATCAAGATGGATAACAGGATACAGAGAGCTACGGAGAACTTAAGCTGCTTCAGTTCTGATATCCAGGAAGTCATGATGGTTTATACTCTGAACTATCAGATCAGCAGCAAGGACGCCATGACCATCTACCGGACCATAGGCAGTGATTATTATAATACGGTAGTGGTGCCGGCCATGCAGGAATCCGTGAAGGTCTGTACCGCAAAATTTACGGCGGAAGCATTGGTTTCCGAGCGTACGGATCTGGCCGAACAGATCGAAGATTCACTGGCTTCCAAACTGGAGCCTTATAATATCATGGTGAACAGCACTTCCATTGAAAACATGGACTTCACCGATGCGTT
>CACZSO010000092.1 GCA_902783795.1 uncultured Eubacteriales bacterium | reverse complement strand
TTTGTGTAAGTCCCGTCATCATTCACGCAGACCGGGGCACAGAAGCCCCACGGCACATGGCGCGGACCGCCGTTTTTATCCACACACAGGTTCCAGTCGATCCATCGGCTCATTCCTCCATTCAGATTCCCGATGATATCATGGGCATAGGCTGCTGCGTCCTGAAGGTCCACTTCCCGGACCGTAGGTCCGCCGGGCAGCGAAAAACCGAACATTCCGGCCTGTCCCGGAGGATGCAGCCCACAGCATTCAGAGAGCATCAGCTTCTTATCCGGGAAGAGCCTGTGGATATGCCCCAGGGCCTCAAAATGATCTCCGGAATACCAGTGAAACGCGATCCCTTCGATCATATCTTTAGTCTCATCGTCCAGCATGCCGCAGCAGAATTCGATCAGCCGCTCCTTATTATGGTCCCAGATATAGAGCCCCACTTGATCAAGAAGTCCCGCCTCTTTAAAGGCAGGATACAAATGATCTTTCAGAAACTCCCGCTGCTCTTCTGCCGTCCAGACGCAGCTGTCCCAGTTCGTAGCCGCCACAGACTCGTTCTGCAGCGTCATCATCGTCACGGGAATGCCTTCATCCAGATACGCCCGGATGTATTTGACCAGATACCGGGACCAGTCGCCGTAATGTTCCTTCTTTAATGATCCGCCGTTGCACCGTGACGGATGCTCATAATCCACATTCTCCGGTCCCCCGGGCAGGCCTCCATAAACCACTGCATCGTTTTTCGGCCGGGCCGGCGGTGTCTTCCACTGTTTAGGCGGAGACCAGGGAGATAAAAGCACAGACAGAGGCACCGCTGTCATGGCCATGGCGCGCTTCAGCATAGGAATCATGTATTTCCGGTCCCGGTCGATGGAAAAGGTCGTAAGGTCCGGGTCTTTCAGCGGGTCTTCCACCGCCTGATACTCACTGAGAGCGTAGTCACAGCTGTCGATAGGCATGCGGACAAACCTGTATTTCAGGCCGTTTTCTCCAAAATATTTCTCTAGAAACGCTGCCTGGTTTTCTTCTGTTAATGTTGAGAAAAGATAGCCCGCTGTCTCTGTTAAGGCTCCGCCGAATCCTTCGATCTCCTGATAAGTGATCTCCGGGTAGAGGTTGATCAGGCCGGATTCCACGATCCTGGGTTCATCGGCTTCATTTCTGGCCGTAAGTTCCGCTTCTTTCGTTACGCCCTGCCGGTCTACAGCATAGGTGGTAAACTGTTTTATCTGTTTCATGGTTTTCCTCATCTGGTCTTGTTCGTAAGGACAGTGCTTCCACGGCTCTGCATCTTAACTGATCCGGTCTTCAGCACCGGTCTTCAGGCTTTCTCAGGCCATTTTCTTTCCTGTCTTTTACCTTATCTTCTTTGGGTCAAAAGTGATCAGGACGGCGCCTTCTTTCACATAATCCACCGGGTCTCCGCCGCGGAAAGGTGACGGGCCGTGCTGTACATCTGCGGTCCCGTCCAGGATCCCCCGCAGGATGTGCAGGCAGTCGTCCAGGCAGGATTCCGGCATGGAACGGTTAACATTGTCCGATCCATAGCCGATGTGCCCGTTGTAATTCCGGTCAAACTCATGCCGGTGGGACTCCAGACGTTCCATCCCTTCCAAGGCTTCTTTAATAGTGCAGGCTCTGAGTCCCAGATTCACATTGCAGGCATCTCCTGTAAACGCGATCCGCGAGAAAGGATCGATGAGGGCGATCTCCCCGGGCGTATGGCCGGGCATGTGTACGACAGTCACCGGCCGGTTCCCCAGCTCTATGATCTGTCCATCATACAGAGGCAGAAGTTCCGGCACACGTTCCGGATAATGGATCTGTTCAGGCGTGATCTCATAGGCGTCAAAGCTTCCGAAAGCCGCCATCATTTCGGGATAACGGCCCAGCATTTTAGCATTCTGCTCAAACCGCTCCGGACTGAGCGCCTCCATATCTGCCGGATGGATATAGACCTGATCCCAGTGGTCTATGCCCGCCACATGATCTCCATGGCTGTGGGTCAGGATCACATCGTAGGGTACCGGACACAGTTCATCTGCGATCTCACGGATATTATACATACCGCAGCCGGTGTCGATCAGGATCCCCCGCTCCGTACCCCACAGCAGAAAACAGGCTGCCATACCAAATTCATTGATGGCAAAAGTATGAAAAGCGATCTCCGCCACGATCGGTTTCTTAAATCCCATGGCTTATCTCCTTATCAAGCTGATCTATGACCGGCAAGCCTACTTATTTTTCTATATGCCTTAAAAGCACTGTTTATGCTGCTTCCGGTCTTTTCTCATGATTTTCTGTCTTTCAGGGGCACTGTATTTTTACGTACAGTGCCCCCGTTTTTCCTTTTATGCAGATTTAATTACATCGGACCGCCGCTGCTGGTGTAGTACAGGCCTTCCGATTCATAAACCCGGCGGGTATCATAGATCAGCCAGGTATTCTTCCATTCGGAGCAGCGCACCAGAGCCCGGCGCTCCAGATCCGGCAGGAACATATCCACCGGCATGGACGGGGACTTCAGTTCCGCCGTGCCTTCAATGCCGGAAAGCACCCGTTCATCATTTTCGATGAAATCCTTCAGCACACTCTTGTGAATGGGTGAGCCATTATGGGCCGGGCAGATGAAGTCGATGTCATCATAATAAGCTTCCATCTTTTTCAGGATCTCAAGATGACGCTTCACCGTGCCGCCGATCTTATCATCGCCGTAGAAGATCAGCACCTGGCCCACTTCCAGGTTATCGCCCGTAAATAACAGACGGTTCTCCACGTCCAGGAACATCAGGTCTCCCGGGCTGTGGCAGGGTGTCTCAAACACCTTTACATGACGGCCGCCCAGGTCGAATACATAACCCTCGGTGACCGGAATGGGAGTATAATCCGGGATATTGGCCATCATCGGGTTTCCGGTCTCTGAATTCTTCCCGTAATACACATCTTTAATGGCTTCCGGCTGCATATAGACTTCGTCAAAACAGCCGTTCCAAAGGGTGTGGTCGCCGTGGCCATGGGTGTTGGTCACCATCATGGGCTTATCCGTGATGGTCTCTAAAAACTCTCTTAAATTCCCTTTGCCCATGCCCGTATCGATGACCAGCGCTTTCTCTTCGCCCACTAACAGGTAGCAGAAGCATACGGCGCCGATGTCGACCACCCAGGTGTTCTCAAAGATCTTCCTGGCTCTGTAAGGTTCATGTCTCATATGGGTCCTCCTTATTTATCTGTCCGGCAGCTGCTGCCCGGACAGTACTATTTCTTTATGTCTGTTTACCGGCTTCCCGTCTTAGTAAGGGCCGGGACGCTGTATTTTTCCGTCCGCCAGTCAGAGATAACGCCGGCATAGTTCATACCATAGGCGAAATCATACTTATGGCCTTCTGTATCTGTGTAACATTCCATATCTCTGGGGGTATCTTCCAGCTGGCGTTCCACATCGTCCATATCCTTCGGCATCTGCATGGGCAGTAAGCCTGAGGGCTCGGAAATGCCGGCCGCGATACGGCACAGAGCCTCCGCGGAGCCGGAGAAGTTCACCAGGATCGCGTCAACGGACGGTTCAAATTCATGGAAACATAAGGGTTTCCCGGTGATCATAGCTACCACTGACGGAATACCCATTTCCTTTGCCAAAGCTGCCGCTTCCAGGATCTGGCACAGCTGCTGGGAGTTCGAGCAGTAAGCTGCCTCTCCATAGTAACTGCGGTTTTGCTTCGTGCCATCCTCATAGATATCGCCGGCGATGGAAGTCTTACGGACATAAGGCCCGTCTGCGATATAAGGACCATACTGCCGGGTCAGCGGGATGAATTTTCCTTCTTTATTCAGGGCATCCTGGGGGGCGCCGTTCTGCGGATCTTCCGCCATGATCAGGAACATATCGCAGTCTTTCAGCTCTTCATCTGTGGCCCGGGTGATCTTTGCACCGTCGATCTTATCCGTTACTACATCGAAGTATTTCCGTGCTGTATCCAGGTCGATCAGCACTTCCGCACTCTCTTCCACATCCACGATACCGCCTAAGAATATAGTATTCCAATGTGCCTGCTTATAGGTGGCCGGGATGTAGACTTTCAGCCGTTTATCCTGTTTCTTCACGGCACCTTTTGTGTTCTTCAGCATGACCACAGACTTCACCTGGGCTTCCAGCGCTGCCGCCTGCTTATCCGGGCTGTTTACATCGGCGTTGGCTGCTGCCTCATCGATGTAAGGATTCTCGAACAGGCCGGTGATGAAGTAACCGGTAAGGAGACGTCTTGCAGAAACTGCAAAAGCCTTATCCATGATTTCCTTGCCTACCTGCTCACAGCCGTAGTTGTAAGCGTCGATGAGGATCTGGGGATTCGAGCATCCGCCCATCTGATCCACGCCGGCCATGATGGCCCAGAAAGCTCTCATGCCGGGTGTCGTGTTTTCATCTTCGATCTTCTTTCCCCAGCCGCATTTCCTGATACTGTCATTCAGGACCATCCAGTCTGTACAGACCGGACCGGTAAAACCAAAGCGGCCGCGAAGCTGTTCATTGATCTTATAGTTTGAGAAGCCGGAACCCACGACCTCGCCTAAGGAGCCGTCATCCGACCAGGCAGCCGTGTAGCTGGACATGACTGAAACAGCGGATCCTGTCTTTCCATCCAGCTTAAAGGCGCCGTCCACGAAGGGGATCATCAGGGCTTCAAAATTATTACCGGGATAAACTGCATATTTGCCGCCTTCCGTATGTGCCTCACGGCCGCCCTCGCCGGCACCTTCACCGGTCCAGTGCTTCACCATGGCTGTTACGGAATCCTTGCCCCAGCCTAAGTCTTCACCATCTTCAGAATAGGTGCTCTGCAGACCGTCACAGAAAGCGCGCACCAGGTCTCTGGATAATGCCGGATCTTCACCAAAAGTACCGTTATCACGCCACCAGCGGGGGTCTGCAGCAATATCCACCTGAGGAGCCAGGAAACAGGCCACACCCAGATCTCTTAATTCACGGGAAATGCTCTTCGCAGCTTCCTTCGCAAGCTCCGGATCAAACGTGGCTGCCAGGCCTAAGTTGCCCGGCCAGTCTGCCGTGCCTTTTCCGTTTCTGGGGTCAGAGGCGAAATAGCAGGGAATGCCGAAATCCTTGCCCTCTACATAAGCCTGCATGGAGTTTGCCCAGCCGATCTGGACATCGTCCGGCGTGGTCTGCGCTGAATTCAGCACGCTCCGAAGATGCTGGTCCAGGAAGCGTTTCTGATCCTCTGTCAGCTCTCTGGCCACTTCACGCTGATGCACGCTGAAGCACATCAGGCCCGCGATCTGCTCCGTAGAAAGACGCTGCGCCAAGTCTTCTGCCCGCTCTTCCGGGCTTAAACGCCAATCTTCATAGGGTGCCAGCTCTCCGGTGCCCAGGAAATCTTTAAAGGCCAGTCCATCTTTCTCGATGATCTTCACACCGGAATCCGGGCTGTAAGCCAATGTCTTCCCGCCCTCATTTTCAATCAATTTAAAAATATAGGGCGTCTCTTTTTCTTTCCACATGTACATATCCTCCTGTCAATAATTACTGCACACGATCTCTATGCCTATACTTTACAGGATTTTCCCTGAAATGTCCAACGAAAAAACGCAAAAACGGTAAATAAAAAATCTTTCTGTTTCTTTACAGCCATGTTCCCAGGTCTTTACCGATCAAAACAAAATCCACCGTACATTTTCCTCTGAAAAGCCTGACAGGGACTTTATCCTGAAAGCTGTATAAACGAGGCATTTCTTCTCCGGATGCGAAGTCATAGACCTCTACTGACTGATTTTCCGGATCTGCCAGCCACACTTCGCTGACACCGGCTGCCCGGTATTTATACAGTTTCAGATGTCTGTCTCTGAAAGCCGTAGATGCAGAAAGCACCTCACAGATAAAATCCGGCGCAGTCTGAGCCCGTGTCTCAAGCGCCTGCCGGGGATCTCGGCAAAAGACCATCACATCCGGCTGCACCACGGTATAAATATCAGAATCCAGCAATACATCGAAGGGGGCGGCCTGGGCGATGCAGGCCATTTGATGCTCTTCGATACAGGTATCAAGCTGTTTCCAGATCTTCATCACGATCCGCTGATGGATGCCGGTGGGGCCCGCCTGGTCATACAGCCGTCCATCGATCAATTCTGCATGTCTTTCCGGCGGCATCTTAAGATAATCCTCCAAAGTATAGAGAGTTCTTTCTGTTTTTCTTTCCGCAGATGTGCCGTATGGGTACGAAATATCATGGACAAATAAAGCCTCACTGCCTGATCCCGGTATAGAGACCCTGTCCGGTTCCAGTCCTGCCCTTAATATATTCTCTAATGCATTCATAGTATATTCATGGGGATGTTTCGTGATACCACTTAAGATTTTTGAGACCGTAGATACCGGCAGGCCGCTCCGTTCTGCCAGTTCCTGATTTGTTATCTTCAGCTTCCTTTTTGCCGAACGCATTTCATCGACTGTCATATTCCGTCCTCCTCTGTCCGTCTTCAGGATAGCTTGAATATTCCATTTTGTCAAGATAAAATGATCTAAATATTCCAAATAATCCATTTTTGTATCTTTTTTATTCCATATCGCATCAGAAAGAAACCTGTCCTCCTCTTGACAAAACCAGAGAAATCCACTAAAGTAGGATCATCTAATATAAAGGAGGATGTTCCATCATGAAGCTGTTGCTTTCCCCTCTTAAAATAGGCAGTATCACGGTCCATAACCGGCTGGTCATGCCGCCCATGGCCACTTTCAAGTCCACAGATGACCGGTTTACAGAACAGGTCCTGGACTATTATAAAGAAAAAACCGACGGCGCTGCCATCGGCCTGGCTATCGTGGAGCATTGTTTTGTATCCCCGGAAGGAAAGGCCCATCCCGGCCAGATCTCCATTGCAGAAGACGGTGCCATCCCCGGGTTGAAGCGGCTGGCAGATATCTTCCATGCCAACGGTTCCAAGGCCTTAGTCCAGATCTCCCATGCGGGAGCCCAGGCCTCTGCTGCTGTCACAGGCCTTCCGGTCCTGGGTGCCAGCTCCGATGTCATGAACCGGCAGGGCGATGTCCCGCAGGAGATGACATTAGATGATATCCATCGCATCACCGCCTGCTTTGCCTCGGCGGCTTTAAGAGCGAAAGAAGCCGGGTTTGAAGGCATTGAGCTCCACGGCGCCCATGGTTATATGCTGAGCCAGTTCTTATCTCCTTTACGGAACCATCGGACAGACGAGTACGGCGGTCCCGTGGAGAACCGTGTACGCTTCCACTGTGACTGCATCAAAGCCATCCGGGAAGCCACGGGTCCTGATTTCGTCATCGCGGTCCGCTTAGGCGCTGCTGATTATCCCCGGGGCGAGTGTGAACCGGCAGAAGGCGGGCTTACAGAGGAGGATGGTGTCCGGGCTGCGGTCCTTCTGGAACAGGCTGGCGCTGATCTTATCGATGTATCCGGCGGCCTCTTTGGTACAGAGCGGGCGGGCTATCCCGGTCTGGCTATGTTCACCGATATTTCCGCAAAGATCAAAAAAGCTGTCAGTATCCCTGTGGCGGTCGTGGGCCGCATCACTACTTCAGACCAGTGCGAGGCTATTCTGGAAAACGGAGATGCCGATATGGTTGGCGCTGCCGCTGCCCTCTTAAAAGACTCTGACTGGGCTAAGAAAATGGTCAAAGAAATAGAAGAAGGCTGATCATAATAAAAGACTGAGGGCCGGCTTAACACATGTGTTAAGCCGGCCCTCAAACATCAAAGCACTTATTTAACTGTTATCCCTCCGCATCTGTCAGGTCAAAATCCAGCGTGGTCAAAAGCGACAGGTTCGGATTATCCGGTTCTGCCACCAGCCGCCGGGACTGGTTCAGGATAGCTTCTTCGATCTTATTCCTGACCAGACGCCCGTTGCCGGCTGTCCGGGAACGGATAGACTGCACCAGGTTAAAGTAAGCCAGCAGCGGGAATTCCGCGGCTTCTTCTATCTCATAGCCCTTGGATCTTGCCGTGATCTTAGCGATCTCTAAAAGCTCCTGCCCGGTATAATCCGGGAATTCGATAACGTTCGGGAAACGGCTCTTCAAGCCTGAATTTGACGTCAGGAAAACTTCCATCTCATCCGAGTAGCCTGCCAGGATCACGATCAGGTTATCCCGGTTGTCTTCAATGCCCTTCACCAGGGTATCGATAGCTTCCAGGCCGAAAGAATCATCCTTTCCCCGGTACAGGCTGTAGGCTTCATCGATAAACAGCACGCCGCCGATGGCTGACTGCAGTACCTGATTTGTTAAGGGTGCCGTATGGCCCACATAACGGCCTACCAGGTCCGCCCGGGTAACTTCTACCAGCTGGCCGCCGGTCAGCACACCGATAGCCTTTAAATAACGGCTGATGATCCGCGCGATGGTGGTCTTTCCGGTGCCGGGGTTTCCCGTGAAGATCATGTGCTTGCTGACAGTTCCTGTCTTCAAGCCTTCTTCTTCTCTCCGTTTCTGCACTGCATAATACTCTTCCAGACTGTAGATGTATTCCTTGATCTTCTGTAACCCGACGATGTTATCCATCTCCGCTTTGACAGCTTCCAGTTCTCCCTGGTAGCCGGTCTTCAGCGCGGCCATGAGTACGGTCTCTTCTTCGCCGATCCGGACCTTCAGTTCATTATCTTCCACGATAAACCTGAGATCCGCTTCTTTCGGATACTTACCGGAAAGCCTTAACTCCGCCAGTGCCTTCAGTACATTGTCATAGAAGGTCAATATACCGGTGCAGGCGGCGCCTTTTTCCGCTTTCGTGAGGCTGTAGGCGATGAAGTCATCCTCCACCTCTGTGACGGAAAAGCCTAACATCTGTTTTGCTTTATCCTTCAGCTTTTCGAACTTCACTTCCGAGATCTTTTTAAGACTGGCTCCGTCCAGCGCTTCCGTCTGGCAGATGTCACCCAGCGCATTCACAAACGGGGCGCCCATCACATCGGCCACCTTGGAAATAGGTTTCGTGCTGATCAGCACCAGGTATTTTCCAGCTGCACTGAAGGAACTCACCGTTTCTGTCGCGAAGGAATTATTCACGCTGACCAGCTGCCCCTTCTGCAGGATATAACGCTCAGAAAGCTGGCATTTACCGGTAGTTACCAGCTCATTGATATAGGACAGATAAGAGATATGGCAGGCATCGAAGTTCTCAAACAGGATCACATTCTCTTTTGCCTGAAGCGCCATATAAAGATCCTGTAAAAAGACCTTATCCGACCCGGAAGAGGGATACAAAGAAAGGTCTATGGTCTGGATCCCGCCATTGGAAAGTAGTTTCCTGTTCGCCAGTTCTTCTGTCATTACCTTAAGGGCTGTATGCTTTCCGGTATCTTCTGCTCCTGTTACAAAGAAGGCGTTCCGAGGATAGCCTTTCTTTTCCGGCATGACAAAAGGCCGCTTGAAAGCGATCGCCAGCTTTTTCACAAATTCTTCCTGCCCGAAAATGGTCTCCTGAACCTTCTCTTCCAGCCCCTCAAACGCCGATATATCCGCCGGCGTGAAAGTCCCTGCCTTACTGCGGTCCTGGAATAAAGAGGTGCCGGACGGCAATGTACCGTAAGCCTGGTTTCCGACAGACATCAGCGACGGATCCACGCCTGAGATCTGATTGACCTTATTATAGTTATCCAGGATATCCTGCTGATTCATGCCGAAATCATTGATCAGACTCTGCTGCAGCAGCTGGATCTCTTTATCAATATCGTAAGACGGACGTGTTTCTCTCCCGGTCACTATTTTCAGATTCTCCAGGATGGTGCCGCCGTTCTTTTTCTGCAGCTTCCTGGCTTCCTTGATCTCCTCATCCGTATATCCGGCCGTTGATTTACCGGAACTGAAGGTTCCGCTCATAATGTTCTCAAAAATGTCCGACATATTAACTCCTGTTTATCACAATTGGAAATACACATAGAAAGACACCCGGACCATGCGGTGGAAGCATGACCGGATGCCTATATCATATCATTTCAGAAAGATAAATACCAGAGTTTTTTTAAAGGACCTTACTCTTCAACCTTCCCTTCATAGCATGTCAGGAAATCTTTGCCACTTGCCACATTTGTCCTTGATGCATTCGGATTATACGGTCCACTTTTCGGCGGCGGACTCCAAAGTTCTGTCAGATAATCCGCTTCTGTTACAGCTTTTACACCTATAAACTCATCTCCATCCTCCGGGAGCTCTATCTCGACTGTAACAGATTCTTCCGCGTTTACACTCGTCATAGTGACCTTTCTGACATAAGTTTCTTTTCCCTTTGT
>CACZSO010000091.1 GCA_902783795.1 uncultured Eubacteriales bacterium | reverse complement strand
TTTTTGTGGTGGAGGGCAGCCGGCTGTGTGAAGAACTTCCGGCAGATCTTTGTATCAGGACCGTGGTTTCCGACACTTATGTGAAGCGTTTCGGAAAGCCGGAAGGGGCAGTCCAGATCCGGGATCAGGAATTTGAACGGATCTGTGACACAAAGACACCTCAGGGCATTTTGAAGCTGGCCCGGATGCTTGAGTATACAGAAGAAGAGATCCTGACCTGTGACAATGGCCTGTTTTTGCTGCTGGAAAGAGTGCAGGATCCCGGGAATCTGGGGACTATGATCCGAACAGCCGAGGCTGCCGGGGTCTCTGGGATCATCCTGGATCAGGACTGCTGCGATATTTATAACCCCAAGGTATTAAGAGGTACCATGGGTTCTGTGTTCCGGATGAAATTCGCGGTGACCGGTGATTTGCCAGGGATCGTGAGGAAGATCCAGGATCTTTCCGGCCATGTTTTTGCGGCC
Organism: uncultured Eubacteriales bacterium; assembly: GCA_902783795.1. GTDB lineage: Bacteria > Bacillota > Clostridia > Lachnospirales > Lachnospiraceae > UBA1267. The sequence goes on along the minus strand of CACZSO010000091.1, from coordinate 2,648 downwards.
ACACTGAAGGATTCGCTGCCCTATGATGAAACGGATTATACCGGGCTCACGGCATTTCTTATCGGCAATGAAGGGAATGGCCTTTCAGAGGAGATACAAGCCCTTGCAGACAGCCGGATCCATATTCCCATGGAAGGAAAAGCGGAGTCTTTGAACGCGGCTGTAGCAGCTTCCGTACTGGTGTTTGAAGCAAAAAGACAACGAAAAAAGCGGAAAGCTTGACAAATTTGTAACAAAGTGCTACACTACATCGTAACAATTACGTAACATTTCTGAAAAAAGTCAGAAATATCAGCTGAAATATTGATGAAAATCAAGGAGCAGGGGCTTAAGAAGCCCTCGGATTGTTATGATGCAGACTATAAAAAATAAGATGATTCTGCCGGCTGTTCTTCTGATGATGGTTTTACTGATGCTTACGTCCTGCGGCTCGGAGAATATTGTTTCATCCGATGCACAGGACAGGGAACCGGTGATCTCTGCAGAAGATAGCCGGGAAAGCGAGACAGTATCTGTAAGCGGTGAAATATTCAATACAGCAGAGATAACTAAGGGATCAGAAAAAAACACAGTTTCCTCTTCTGAAAATGAACAGGAAAAGGCGACTGTGACAGAATCGGAAGAGACAGAAGAAGATAGTTCCACGGAAACTGAAACAGTGGAAATCATAGATTCTTCGGAGAATATGGAGGCAGACAAAAAGTCACCTGCAAAAGATACATCGTCTGATGAGACTGTATCCCTGCCGGAGGAAGAACCGCTGACAGAGGATCCGGATCTTACAGAAGGACTGGCCATGTATTTCAGACACCGGCTGGCGGTAGATCCTGAAAAGACCAAATCGTACCTGAACGTGAGGAGAGAACCTTCGGAAGAGAGTGATATTTTAGAAATCCTCTTCCCGAACGAAGTGGCAACTTATCTTTCCAAACGGGGGGACTGGTACGAGATCCAGTGCGATGGTTTTACCGGTTATGTCAGTTCGGATTTCGTACTGACAGACAGCAAAGCCTTCGAAGCATCAAAGCACAGCATCGGCTACGCAGCCATGATCCTGGATTTTGACACCATCCTCTATGAGTATCCCGATGTGAATACTCCCGGCATCCGTCTGGCGGAAAAGGCCGATGTTTACACGGTCAGCGGGGTTACCGGCGAGTTTTACCAGCTGGATGTGGTATCGGAATATGTAAATCACCTGTATGTTAAACAGGATCAGGCGCTTTTATTCTACCAGTTCCTGGGACCCAATGCTAATAACGGACTGGATGAGGGGACCGAAGCTTATCTGGCTTCCTTTGACCTGGGCAGCTATCAGGCGACCATCGACCGGCTGGTCAGTGAAGCGGAAGTGGAAAAGGTAGAACGGGAACAGGCCAGGATCGCTTATGAAGAAGCGGTAAAAGCATCAGAAGCCGCCTCCATCGAAGCCTCTATCAGGGCAGAGGAGGAAGCCAGGGCTTCTCAGGCAGAAGAAGCAGAGCATTACCGGCAGTCAGTGGAAGCTTCCATAGCAGCAGCTGCCTCCCAGGCCAGCCGGGAAGAAGCTTCGCGGGCAGAGAGCCAGGCAGCTGCCGCCCGCACGACCCGTGATCAGGCCGTACAGAAAGAGCAGGAGAGAAGGAACTTCACAGCCTCCCACGGAGCCATGACATCGGCCAATGTACAGCGCTCAGGCGAATATGCGGTGAATCTGGACCAGGGCGTTATCGACTACACGATACAGCTCTGCAACAGTCAAGGACTGGATCCGGCCGTTATCTTTTCCGTCATATATCATGAAAGCCGCTTTCACCCGAATTCAGTCAATACCGGCACCGGCGCCGCCATGACCTACGGACGGGAAGGCATGACCTACGGACTCATGCAGATCATGCCCATCTGGAATAAAAACCGGATCATCGCCAACAACATCAGCTACCCAGACGGCCTGTACGACCCCTATAACAATATCCTGATAGGCGTCCTTCTCCTAAAAGACCAGGGAGCAGGAGAAAGCTGGGTCAACGCCCTGTCCCGGTTCCGCTCAGGATCCCTGTGCGAACAAGGCTACTCCTACGCCCTAAGCGTACTCACATGCGCCAAATACTTCGACAAACGATAACAAACCAAAACACAAAAAAGAACCGGACCCCGACAGGTCCGGTTCTCTTTTATTTAAAAAACCATAATCAGACACCCCACCGCCACATCTTGCCAAAAGAAACATACAAAACTCCCCCCAGAATTGTGTGGTCTAAACAGTCCTCGAAATCACCCTCACAAGGTTATATAAGACTTATCCTATGCTTGGCAATCAGTTGGAGCCGATAACAGGCCGCACCCCTCATCCACCCCCACCCTGCCAAGGGGAGCTTATAGTACTTTTTCGTTAGTGTGCCACATTTCAGCATTCAATGAAGTAAACTTATAGGATGAAATTAAGTTTGCCTTATTCTTTATATCTCAACAAAAAGTGCCCAGAGAATCATACCATTTTTCATACTCCTCCCCTGCCAAGGGGAGCATATAGTACTTCTCCGGGAGTGTGTCCGGTCTCGGTACTTAACGAAGCGAACCCGAAGGGTGAAGCTGAGTTTACGTACCGTTAGGGCACCGGACCCAAGCGGAAGCGCCTCCCGGAAAGTACTATATGTCACCGCAGGCAG
>CACZSO010000090.1 GCA_902783795.1 uncultured Eubacteriales bacterium | reverse complement strand
GCTGTAGATATTGAAAATTTCAATGATGCCGCGGCGTCTTTCACAGATGCGGCAAAACTGCTGAAAGAAATAAATCTGGAAAGCTTTAATGAAGCAGCCGATGCCTTTACGGACGCTGCAGAGAAATTCAAGGAAGTGGATATTGATAAGCTGAACGATCTGGTCTCCTCTTTATCCACCGTGGCCGGCTCTCTGGAGAAAGTCGTGCAGACCATCCAGAACATCTTCGGGCGCAAATGACATTGGTGCTGAAAAGGAAGCTATATTATGCTGGTAACAGAGAATGTTCAACTGAATGACTATATTGCGGTCGCGGAAGGTGATACGAAATCCTTCGGCGGCTCCCAAACCTGGTTTCCGGTAAACCAGAGCCGGCACCTGCGGACACTGAATACCGGCGCCTGCGGGCTCATTGCCTCCCTGGATTTTCTGATGTACTTTTCAAAGAAGAACCAGACCTTCGTAAAGATGCAGCCCGGCACCTTTATCAGCAACCCGGACGCCCCCCTGTCCAAGGAACAATATCTCTCCATGGTCCGGGATCTTTCACGGTTCGCTTTCCCGGTCTTTCCCAGGATCGGTGCCTTCTCCTTTGAGCTCAGCCTGCTCATTAACCGGTATTTCCGCAGTATCGGCCGCAGAGAACGGCTGCATTTCCAGTTTTTAAATACAAAAAAGAAACGGGACGATATGATCCGGAAGCAGCTGACTGCCGGCTATCCTGTCCCTCTCATCATCGGCCAGCGTCTTTTTAACCCCTTCACAAAAAAGGGGGTCACCTTCTACGAGCTGAAAGACGGAAAACCTCAGGCAAAAGCCATGAATGTGGTGCGGCATTTTGTAAACATCACCGGGATCTATCTCCCGGAAGACGCCTCATTGCCCTTATATTATGAGATCTCTTCCTGGGGCAGGAAGTATTACATCGAGGTCAGTGAACTAGATCATTATATCAGCCGTATCTCCGCGCCATGGATCACTTCTGTCTACATCCTGAACACTGTAAAATAAGGGTTTTCAAGGCACGTTGCTATAAATAGATATATAATAACAGAAGGCCGCCTGTGGGGCGTAAAACACCAGGTTTTACGCCCCCCAGGCGGCCTTAACATTATTATGGATCAAAGATCGTATTTTTCCACCAGGTACCGGGAATACCGTTTCGCCATCACTTGCCAGTTATACAGACTCTCTCCCATAATAGCCCCACAGGCCTCACGGTACAAAGCCCAGACATACCAGTAATAAGAAACCAGCGCTGCATAAGCCAGATAATGGAAATTTAAAGTTTCATTGTATTCCTCACCGCAATATTCGGCAATGTATTTCTCTGTTTCCGGTACTTCCCACATGGCGTCCATGATATAGGCACCCAGGTCACAGCCGGGATCAGCATTGCCGGCATACTCCCAGTCGATCAGGATGGTCCTGCCGTCTTCCGTCAGCATCCAGTTGGGAGCGTAGGTATCGCAGTGGCAGAAACGCATCTCGACGCCGTCACCCTCACATTTCCGGTAACATTTTTCTACCGCGGTCTTCAGTTCTTCAAATTCCTGGTCGGCTATCCCGCCCTTTTCTGTCCGCAGGATCTCCTCGATCTTGCAGGCTTCTTCCCAGGGCAGGAACTCCCAGTCAACACTGAGTTTCTTTTCATGTAAAGAACGAAGCACCGCCAGCATCCGTCTGGAATCTTCAAAACTGTCGTAGGAGGGAACGCGGATCCCTTCTACAAAGTAACTGATCTTCCAACCTTCATTCTCATCCATGTAGATAAAGGTGGGGTCTGCACCGATAGACCGGGCCAGTTCCAGGGCTTTTTTCTCATGGGGACGGGAAATGATAGCTTCTGTACCGTCTCCTGGATGCCGGTATACATACTTAGTTCCATTGACTTCAAACACAAAGCTGGTATTCGTCAGGCCTTCCTTGATAGATTTGAAATTCAGGATATCGCCCTCACTGCACTCCAGCACCTTCGAAATGTTTTTCATGATCCGGCTGTGAGTATGGTTCACATAATTCCGGTCAAAAGTACGCAGCTCATCCAGAGAGTCGAACTCAAAGATCACATCGTCCGGATAGACCTTGATCTCCATAGGCGGCAGTGCTTTCACATTCTCTGTCAGCACCTGCTCCCAGAGTACACTGTCGTAGCGTCCCTTCTCATGGTCTTCATTCAGGATCCGGATCATGGCAGCAGAAAACTCACGGTCCCAATACGCATGGCCCAGCATGATATCGCCTTCTTCACCGCTCTTCTCCACGCGGGCAATATTCCCTTTGCTGTCCGGGATCATATACCATTCATTTGTCCGTTCTGTCACATGGACCGCTGCATAATAAGACTGATACACATATTCATCAAAAGGATTCTCTTCAAAATAATCATCTGACGAGCAGATGTAAGTATTCTTGATGTATTCCTGTGCCATATACAGGGTGTGTGTATTATTCTTGATATTATATTCGGGATTGATGATGATCTTCAGCCCCTCATACTTGCTTTCCAGATAGAAGAAGGCTTCCTTTTTATACCCCAGGATAATGACGATGTTTCTGATCCCCGCTTCCTGAAGCTGTTCGATCTGACGCTCGATCAGCACTTCATTCTTTACCACCAGAAGCCCCTTGGGCTTCTCAAGGCTCAGCGGAACAAAACGGGTAGACATGCCGGCAGCCATAATGACGGCATTATCCACTTTATAGGGAAGCAGTGCTTCCATGCCCTTATCTGTGATCCCTTCATCATCGATCCATCCTTTTTCCCGGAACTTTTTTGTGGTCTTTGAGATATACCCGGTGGATACATCTGCCAGATCCCTCATTTTCCGAAAACTTTTAAGGCCGGACTTCCTGATGGCATATAAAAGATTGAATTCATTTCTGGTCATACTGCTATTCTCCATTCCCGGCATATTGCCGTCTTATGATTTGTGCAAATATCTATGGGCTTATTTCAGGCCGATGTTGTTTCTGATACGGATCCTGATACAGTTTCAGCTGCTTCTTTTTCCGATGGCCGGAAGAATAAAAGCGCGATCACGACCGCTGCTATACCGGAAATGATCTTCGCTGCCATCATCGGTGCAATGACCTCCGGCGCATTGGCCGCAGCAAAGGCCAGATGGTCGCCGATCACGAAGGCCGCACAGACGGCAAAGGCCACATTCAGTACCTGCTCTTTTTCTTTCATCTTTTCAAAGACGGCAAACATGGCCATATTATTGGCAGCACTTAACAGAAAGCCGGTAATGCCCACTTCGGTCAGGCCGGTCTTCTGTCCAAGCTTTACTAAGGGCGCTTTCAGCCATTTCTGCAGGCAGTATACAAAGGGCAATGCACCGGACAGGACCAGACCTACCGCCCCAGCCACACCTATACCTTCACTGGTGGATCCCAGCAGACGGAAGAAGGGGACCTTTGACATATCAAAGGCGCCTGTTTCAGAAACAGGTATCAGGATCAGGTCATTGACCATAGCCAACATCAGGCCCAGAAGAGCCACCACATTTACAAAAGCAGAAAATGCCTTGAACACATTTGTTGTCGCTGTCGGAAACTTCGCAAGGCAGAAAATGATGATCACAGAAAAAATGACCGGGATGATCAGGTTTTTCAGCAATGATACCGCCGGGATCCCCATCATCAGTCCCCCTACGAAAGTGCCCGCAGGAATGGCTGCGATACCATAGAGGATCCCTTTTGAGAATGCTCCTACATCTTTTTTCTGGATGGCTGCCAGTCCCACCGGGATGGAGAAAACGATGGTGGCCCCCATCATGGATCCGTAAACGATGCCCGCCCAGGATCCGATCACGGAATCCAAGGCAACAGACCTGGCCAGCTGGAAGCCGCCCATATCAATGGCCAGGATGGTGGTCACCGCCATAGAGGGATCCAGCCCTAAAGACCGGTAAACAGGGGTCAATGTATGCTCAATGAGCCAGGCGATCTCCGGGACTAACGCAATGATGCCTACGATGGCTACACACAGCGGACCGATCATTTCCATGCCCTTGATGAACTCCGGCCCCAGTCCCAGTCTGTCTTTTAAGAACAGATGGTCAATGATGCCGACAGCCGCAAAGCATGTCATGATCCCTACAACAATGATGGAAAAATAAGACATAGCTCTCTCCTTTAGATCTGCTTAAAACATGACTTCAGGCAGATAGTTTTTATTTGTCCCGCTTTTTGACCAGATCCTTATACTCCGCACCTGCCAGGATACCAAAGACCAGCACCGCGATGGTGCAGAGAATGGTGACAGGATTCAGGAGGCTGTAATCCTTCAGGAAAATGACACTGATGATCACTGCCCAGGCACAGTACGTAATGTTCAGCGCCATGGATTTGGAAGCGCCGATCTGGCTGATAGCCCGGTAGTAGAACAGATAGGAAGCCGTTGCAAACAGCGCTGCGATGGCAATGACCGGCAGCAGCCACCCGGTCCCGGTAAATAAGGAAGCAGTAAAACCCCAACCCTTCATCAGCGGCAGGATAATGATGCCGTAGACGATGGCTGAAGTGGTCTGGCGGATCTGCAGGGCTATCTCATCCGTGACCGCATCGTCCTGGACGCATTTGGCGATGATAACTGCTTCGATGCCCCAGCCGAAGGCGCACATTAACGTACCTACAAAGCCCAGCCAGAAGTTTGTGATATTGATCTCCGGGCTGTAGGACAGGCCGTACACACCCAGTAAGGAAATGATGAGGAAGATCCAGCGGTACCAGGACATCTTTTCTTTCAGGAAGAAATAGGCCAATACAGCGCCGATGGCCGGGAAGATGGCGCTGGCCACCGCCCCGATAGAAGCGCCCATGTTGGCGACAGAAAGCACATAGCCTGTCATGCCTACCGGTCCGCCGATGACAGCCGCCAGAGCTACGTACCGGCCGCTTTTTGTCTTAAGAGCCTTCCAGACATTGGGCAGATTTCCCCTGGCCCCATTCCAGATACAGGACCAGATGGCAGAAAAGGCGTCATGGATAAAGGTGGACACAAAGGGGGCCAGAAAGATGGCCTGTTCTGTACTCACAAAGGGCGACATGGCCAAAGCGATGCCTAAAATGATAGTCTCCACAGCCCATGTCACACCGGCAATAATTCCTGCAAACATCTTTTCTTACCTCCCCAGCGCTTTGTACGCGTCAATATTCTTCTTTAAACGGTCATAACGGCCATCTGCATACTCCTGCATGAAATCACCGTCAAAGGGCACACGGGTCAATCCCCACAGGGTCCAGAGATAATCCACATACAGTTTTGCTGCTATAAAACGCTTCTTTTCATCTACAGATGCTTCACGGCCATAGTAGGCATTCAAAAGAGCATCGTCATGTTCCGGTTCGTAGGCTGCCTCGATGGACAGGCAGGACAGGTCCCACATGGCCTCGTTCATGCCGCTGTATTCCCAGTCGATGAGATACAGTTTTCCGTTTCCGTCCAGCACCCAGTTCCCTGTCAGGGAATCATTGTGACAAGGTACCCGGGGCGCTTCGCCATCCCGGTCCACTTCTGCCTTGATATCCATGACGGTCTGTTTCACTTCTTCATAATCATCATAAAAGGCCACGCCGCCGTCCCGGATGATCTTTTCATACAGATCCGCCATCTCAAACACTTCAAAACGGACACCGGTATCTTCTCCGCAGGTGTGCAGTCTATGGAAGATCTCCGCTGCCTGCTTCAGGTTCTCCGGCCGCTGCATGACCTCTTCGTCCATGGGCTGCGGATCATGGATGAATTTCATGACCTTTGTCCCGTCATCGCCGAAATACAGAAGTTCTGAGTCGATCTTCAGCCGGCAGGCTAATTCTGTGCTCTTGTACTCGTCCTGTCGGTTGATCATCTCCTCTGTGCCCTCTCCGGGGATGCGGACCAGCAGTTCTTCCCCATCCTTCATAGTCACCTTATATGAATGGTTCGTCATGCCGCCCAGGCGCTGGATATCGGCATAATCACTGTCTCTGCCGGCTTTTTCCAGCAGTTCCTTCACCTTCGGAAGGTCCTCTGTTTCGATTTCTCTGATAAGTTCTGCCATAATGTTTTTTCTCCTCTTTTTCTTATATTGCAGGCGATGTGATTTCCTGCATTAAGAAAGAACGCTCGAAGCGTTCATACTTGAGTACTATAACACTAAAAATGAACACCGTCAAGAGGCATTCTCACCAGACAGCCCAAGTGGCCGCCTCTCCACTTACTGGCCTTTCTACTGTACATGGCCTCCTCTCTACTAAATGGCCCTGGTAGTGACCGTGACCTCCCCTCTACTGTGTATACCTGCCTGCGGTGACATATAGTACTTTCCGGGAGGCGCTTCCGCTTGGGTCCGGTGCCCTAACGGCACGTAAGCTC
>CACZSO010000089.1 GCA_902783795.1 uncultured Eubacteriales bacterium | reverse complement strand
TAAAGAGAACTAGGAGCTACCGCAACTAGACCCGTAACCAATCGAGGAGCTGACCGCCGGAGTTATCTATTTAAGCCAACAGGCTAAGTAGGTGACTCCGGCCTTTTTTAATTCTAGGCACAAGATTACAGCATATTCCTCCTCAGCACTTAATCTGCTCATAAATACGTCTAATCAACAAATATTTATGATTTGTTCCGGAATATGATCACGTAAATGGGGGAGTAAATGTAGAAGGAAGATACGGATAAATGAGTGCCGACTTGTGTCGGCTATGGAGAAAACAGCAGCATAAGGTAATTGATCAAAATTCTTGAGGGCTGAGTCAGATCGTCGAATGACGTAGGTCTGCCTGAGCGCTTAAGACGCTCATACATACGTCTAACTCACAGCGAAGACACCGGTGATTGCTCACCGCTGTGGGAAGGATGACAACTGAATAGAGAAGCCAAACCAGTGAGCAGGGGAGGCACGAAACTGAAACGGAGAGACCATATTGGTTTTCTCAGGTTCGGGTAGATTCGTGCACCCTTTTTTCTGATAGCCGTGGTGGCTCTCCGTTTCGCGATTAGTCAAAGCGCGAAAGGAGGGCCCCAAAATGGCTCGGACAAACAAAGTCAATACTTCTAACAGTGATGTTTTCAAGCACAGAACTTCGATCGGTGAAAACGGTGAGCTCCTGTACGATGCGCCTATCGTAATCCAGAACCAAGACGATATGAAGAATTACGGCATCACCGACAAGGATTGCAGGTATCTGCATTTCGGCACCAGCCAGAAGCTGCGTGTGTACTTTTTCAAAACAACGAGCAGATCTTTTGCAGAGTATCAGTGGGAATACATCAATAATCTCCACTCCAGCAGTTACTTAGCTACACGCTGCATGATACCCGGAAGGCGCAAAGCGTATGTGAAGTGCAAGGATACGAACAAGTGCTCAGCGTGCCCCTACGGTAGAACTCCTGAAACAAAAGAGGCTGCAGTCGTTTCATGGGATGGTCTGATTGAAACAGGCTTTGAGTCTGTATCAACTGATTCTGTGGAGGGGCCGGTTATCGCGAAGGCTACTTATGAGGAGTTACGCGAATATATGGATGCTGAGGACCCGAGAATTTCACAGGCTTTTGAAGCAAAGGAGCTTTTCGGCGCTTCTGTTAAGCAGATTGCTAAGGAACTCCAGGTATCGGAACCGAGGGTCTATCAGCTGATCGCCCGTGCAAAAGTGATAGGCAAAGAATATCAGAAGGAAAAGTCAGATTTATAAAAGGAAGATGCTTACCTGGGAGATTTCGATGAATTATTACTTTTTTTTCATTTATGAAGAGAGTATTATTAAAGGGAGAATGAAAGTAAGCTCTTTATTTGATCTAATAATCCATAGAAAACTATTCAGAGAGGTTGGTTATGGGAGAAGAGAATAATTCAGAAATATGTCCTAATTGCAATGCAAATTGTTCCAGTAAGGAAAACCAAGCACAGTGTTGTTGCCCATATTGTTGCTGTCCGTATAGTGGTATAAAACAATCGATCCCTGATGACGAAGAGAATATGGCTGTTTATGAGGCGCTGAGAAATGAAATAGTATCTACTCAAGGAATGCGGACAACTTTGATTGTCTATATGTATACAGTTTATTTTACGATCGTAACGTTTGGTACGATCACTTCTGGAGAAACGGGAATAAACAATAGAATACCTTATGTTGTTTCATTGTTAGTTTTGATTTTTTTTCAATCGAAGATTCAAAGATGCGCCTATACTATTGCACGAATTTCAGCGTATATTATTGTTTTTTTCGAGACGGACAGGAAAGATATTCATTGGGAAACAGTCAATTGTAATAGAGGTGTAGCCAAGAAAGCGAAAAATAAGATTAGTGAGTACTTATCAGGAACAGGAGCTCCTTACTTAGGAATAATATCAGGCGTTGGTTATTGGCTCGAAATAAAAAAACCTACAAATGCTGGTTGCGTAGATTGGGTTATTACAGCTATTTTTTTCGGATGTATTGTCTATTTATTTATTATTCATAGCGATTATACTATAGATAAAGATAACAAAGAAAAATTAGGAATGGTACGGTCCTTTCGGAATTATAAAAGTTGGCAACCATAACCAGAAAAGAAACAAAGAAAGTGTTTAGATTGGTCTGATCAGACAGACAATGTGCCCTTCACCTAAGCGGTTGAGGGGCTTTTATTTACTTATATTTATAGGAAGACTAGCTGCATGAATTATATTGATTATGCATTGAATGGCATATATATGGAAATATGATAAAAGACTACAAAAAGAGATGGTTTTTACGTGCTAAACACCTTGACCAATTATTATAGTATGATTATTACAAAAAGGAAGGAGTCTGTCAGAGATCCCTTCCTTTTTGTATATAAGATATATTTTTTTATTACAAAGTGTTAAATAACATATCACTTTTCACGTTTTAGTCTTTCCTATAGAAATTACACTCATATCCGTCAGCCCTCAGGAGCAGACCGGGGATCCATGGCGGGGTCTTTCCCATGAGGCTGCACACCTTTTCCAAGGACACTTCCGGCCTGGCTTCAATGATCAGCTCGTCATGAACATGCCCGACGATGAAGCTATCTGCGAGGGTGTGCATAGCAAATGCAAGGATATCCCGGCTGACTGCCTGTACAATGTTCTCAACGAACTTTGGCCCATATGATTCTATCCGAGACCACTTTTTTTTGGCGTCAATGCCCATGTAAGTGACAGATTCACCACTGAACTTGTTCTCGCCGATTCGCGGTTTTACGTAAGCCAGGTGTCTGCCAGAAGGAAGTTCGATAAAGAGCATGCCGGCTTGCCAGAAGATTTTAACATCACCAACACGGGTCGAAGTGTGCTGTTTTATCACTGTTTTGACAGAGGAGTCGACCTTCCACCAGTATTCTACTATTCGGGGATTTGACTGTCTCCACATATTGACCAGTGGCTGCAGCTCTTCTTCAGGAATTCCCATGTCAGTAGCGCCCATTGCTTTGAGGGCGCCGACGCTGCCGCCGTAGCCCAGGGCAAGTTCCGCAATTTTACCTTTTTGCCGGAGGTGGCTGTTCTGTCCATGTTTCTCGACCGGCACCCCAAACATCTGTGAAGCCGATGCGCAGTAAATATCACCGTTGTTACGGAACACATCTGACCTCCAGGTTTCTCCGGCAAGGTGCGAGAGCACCCTGGCTTCGATCGCGGAAAAGTCACTGACGATGTACTTATATCCGGGTTTCGGTATGAAGGCTGTGCGAATCAATTCTGAGAGGACCTGGGGAACATTATCATACAGCATGCTCAGCATTTCATAGTCACCTGCCTTCACCAGGTACCTTGCCTGCGCCAGGTCGGGGAGGTGATTTTGCGGGAGATTTTGCAATTGGACGAGGCGGCCACTGTTTCCAGTGATCCATACTTTTCCATTCCGCCGCACCATAAAATAGCCGGTGGGAGTGGAAGCGCAGTACACCTTGCCGCTATATTCTGAGATAAATGGTTTTACCCTGATTTCATGGCTTTGTGCCGGTGTAAGCCCAATATCTACCACATAGGAGTCATTCCATTTTTTGTTAAGATTGCTGTGTGCTTTAATTCTGATATTTGCACAGCGACCGGACATATGAGCCAGGGCTTGAACAATATCTGCGTTCTGTTTATTACAGGTAGAATACTGTATGCTGTTTGGCGCTGGATAATAGCCATCCCAGTTTGGTAGTTCATCAAAGAAAATATCAGGGTTTTCATCCAAGAGCCAGAACCCAAATGTCTTTGAACGGAATTCCCGCAGCCACAGAGGGATCGCTCTGGCTGGGATAGTAATAGTAGCAATGTCCTTATTGTAGGATGACACGAAGGATATCTCCGCTTTACGGAGCAGATGAACGCAGCGTTCGATTTTCCTTTTCTTTTTAAAGTGGAATTTTATAGAACCGTCTGCAGTGTAATGTCCGTCGGCTTGGGTCATGATCAGAACTCGGAGCCATGCTGGATTTGCGCAACCCCTATGATAACGATAACCATTCATCGGGATCGAGGGGCGGACATGAGACATTTCCTCTACTGTCATATCCATCCACGGATCTGCATATCTGCGCTGTACACGCATCTTGTGGTCAGGGGTGGAGCACTGGTCAATTCTGCTATCTTTGTAGGTATACAATGGCCCATTATAGTCAAAGGTTAACTGCTCCGCTTTTTGAAAAGACACTGCTTCTGAGACTGAGTTCCAGCAGGCGATTATTCCCCCACCCCATTCATCCAGTCTTTTCCAGCCTTCTGGGGTAAGGACTTCATGATCGCCTGTCAAGCACCATCGGCCACTGCGGTTCGCTCCGTAGAACTGAAACATTCCACGGCATCGTCCGTCTTCGCAGACAGCGCTTTCCATTGCCTGGTATTTTCTGACAGAGCTCTTTGCCAGCTGCAGACGGAGGGAGAGTACCTGCCTGATCTTATCAGGGGCATCTGTCAAAGCCTGCGCGACTTCCTTTTTACCCAGGGACACCATCTCCATGCCGTTTTCAGAAAGCCAGCCCTTCATCTGCGCTACAGAGTTCGGGTTATCGAGATGGGTGAGGGTGTGCAGTTTCTCTGTGATACTGGTCCTGGCAAAAGTGTCGATGCGGATTGCCTGCTCTACGACATCCGGATCGACCATGATACCGCGGTCGTTGATCATCTGATCGAGATGATACTGATCCCACACATCGTCCGGCACAGGGAAATTGCGGAGCCGCTCCTGAATCTGCATTTCAACCTGTACGTCACGCTCATTATATTTTTTGAAGAGTTCCCAACGGTCGGGGGCATGCTCCGGAAGGTTCCGGGTGCGTCCGCCGTTTGACTTCGTAGGTTTGCAAGGAATACAGAAGTAGCGGACAAGGTCCTTACCTTCTTTTAGCTTCTGCTCCTCAAAGCCTAGGACACCACCGACCATCTCCAGGGAGAGGGGAAGGCCGTTGTAAGCCGCCAATACCATGGTGCATCGCCATGAAGTGGGATTAAGATAATTGCCGGCACTGTCTTCTGGGGAACCGTAAGACTGGAAATAATGTGGATAATGTCTGCGCAGATACACCGACAGACAGATTCGCTCGAAGCTGGCATTAAAGGCAGTCTTTGTCACGGTGTCATCAGCTATGGCAGAGAGGATCTCGTCAGGAAGAACTTCTCCAGAGCACAAGTCATAGACGGTAACAGGTCCTCCGTCGACGGATACTCCAAACAGGAGGATCTCGAAAACAGGTGATTCTACGTACCTGTAGACGCCAGATTTTCTTAAGTCCTTGTCACTGAAGGTTTCAAGGTCGATACTGAGTGTTTTCATATTGTCTCCTTATAAAGCAGGCAGGTTAGGGGTTCCCATCCTGCCTGCCCGCGTGTCATTTATATCTACCTGACCCATCAGGAAACAAGGCCTTTATCGTCCTTTTTCTTTTTGGGATTATTTCTGCCCAGATTATTTAACCTGGGGAACAGATTGAGCAGGGCCCTTTTCATGATACCGAATGCCCACTTCCAGACCTCGGCGATAAAGATCATCCAGAAACCGAGACAGATCCCGTTGATAGTCGTCGTAGTTACAAATTCAATAAATCTCCGAATCATTTGTATTGTCATATCCTTGTCGCCCTTCTTTAAAAGGGGCAGCAGGTCGCAGCCTGTAGCCTGCTGCCTGGGTTGTCAGTATCAGGACAGGAAATCGTCCTCATCGTCATCGTCCAGATCTGCGAAATCGTCCTCAGCACGGCTGCGGCTTCCGAG
>CACZSO010000088.1 GCA_902783795.1 uncultured Eubacteriales bacterium | reverse complement strand
AGAACTGACTAAAAAGAAGAAAAGACATACTTTTGCCATCAGATTCTGGTCTGATGGCATTTTGCTGTAGAGAAGGCAGATCCCGCCGTGTTTTCTGGTTATCAGGTTCTTATGAAAGGACAGGACTTCCTTGCTTGAAAGTATTATCTGTGGTATAGTATACATTGTTCCAGATTCAGTTTTTAAAGGACTGTTGATAAGAGGATGATGCAGAAAGTAAAAGGCAGAAGAAAAAAATGGTACAGGCTGGATACAGCAGCGCTTATTTTTCCCGCGATCATACGCCGGGACTGGTGTAATGTTTTCCGGCTTTCAGTCACGTTAAATGAACCGGTCGATCCGGTGATATTGCAGGAAGCAGCGGACAGTATGAAGACCCGCTTTCCTTCTTTTTTCGTAACTTTAAGAAAAGGCTTTTTCTGGCAGTATCTGGAGGAAAGTGAAAGCCGGGTGGAAGTAAAACCGGACTATGCTTATCCGCTGACTTTTATGAACAGCAGGGAACTGAGAGAAAACTGTCTGAGGATCTTTTACTATGAGAACCGGATCGCGGTCGAGTTTTTTCATGTGCTGTCGGATGGGCGGGGCGGAAGTATCTTCCTTTCAAATCTTACTGCTCGTTATCTGGAACTGAAATATGGGCTGACGATTTCGAAAAACA
Source organism: uncultured Eubacteriales bacterium (assembly GCA_902783795.1). GTDB lineage: Bacteria > Bacillota > Clostridia > Lachnospirales > Lachnospiraceae > UBA1267. The sequence goes on along the minus strand of CACZSO010000088.1, from coordinate 1,892 downwards.
ATGTGATCCGTGATCTGATGGTTCCTCCGTCTAAGGAAGAACTGGAGGATAGTTTTTTAAAAAACGGCGCCGGAACTGCGGCAAAAAGAGATACTGTCCCAGCCTATCACCTGCATGGTTCCAGGGAAAAACGTGGGTTCAGACATCTTATTACCGGAGTCATGGATACAGAAAAACTGCTGGTTGCAGCTCATCATTACCATGTGTCTGTGACGGCTTTTCTGGCCGCGGTCATGGCTGAAAGCATTATGAAGATCCAGGATAAAGAAAAGCCCCGGAAAAGGCAGAAACCTGTCAGGATCACTATACCGGTAGATCTGAGGCGGCTGTATAATAGTAAGACCCTCCGGAATTTTTCCCTGGTCCTGAACATCGGACCGGATCCTCGTTTCGGTGTTTATACCATAGAAGAATTATGTCTCCATATGTACCATGAACTTCATACCTATGCGGAAAGACAATATATGGCAGGCATGATAGCCGCCAATGTGATCCCGCAGCGGGTCACGGCACTAAGACTCGCGCCTTTATTTATAAAAAACATTGTCCTGAACATGGTCTATCAAGTTAGTGGAGAAAGAAATGGCTGTCTGAATATTTCAAACCTGACCAATTTAGATCTGCCGGAAGAAATGCTCCCGTATGTCTCACGTGCAGAGTTTATTATCGGCCCTCAGCGGACTTACCCTAACAACTGCTCAGTGCTGAGCCTGAACGGCACGACCTGCATCAATATGATCAGAAATATTCGAGAGTCAGAGCTGGAACGTCTGTTTTTCTCAAGGCTGGTGGAGCTGGGGATACCGGTGGAGATAGAAAGCAACCGGCCGCAGAAAGATCTATAAGTTTACAGGACAGCTATTTTAAGAAAGAGTTTCCTGACAGATCTGTATAATAAGTTCAAGGAGATTCTTATATAAGACAGATGATTATAACAGGAGAAAACAGATGTATTGTGTAAAATGCGGTGTGAAATTAGCTGAAGGCGAAAAGATCTGTCCTTTGTGTAATACACCGGTGTGGAATCCCGATGAACTGGAAAAGAAAGCTACTTACCCGGACAGTATGCCTCAGCACTATAATGAAGCAGACATTCCCGGGGCAGTCGTTATGACCGTCATCAGCCTGCTGATCATTACGGTGGTCATCTCTGTGTGCCTGGGACTTTATAAAGAGCTCAGGTGGGGCGGATATGTCGTCGGAGGTACCTTGCTTTTTTATATTATAGTTGTATTGCCCCGCTGGTTCCGCCATCCGAATCCGGTGATCTTCGTGCCCATCGATTTTGTGGCTTGTGCTTTATTCTTGCTGTATGTGAATTTAGCGACAGGAGGACATTGGTTCCTTAGCTTCGCTTTTCCCGTGGTAGGTCTGTGTTGTTTAGTCACTGAGGCTACCATCTGCCTTTTGAAATATGTAAAAAGAGGGAAACTATTCATTTTATCAGGCTTCTTGATGACAGTGGGTCTTTTGACGATTCTGGTCGAGTTTTTTGAACATATTACTTTTGATGATAAGATGTTCCAGTGGAGCCAATATTCTGCCGGAGTTCTTTTCATCACAGGAGTATTTTTCCTCATCACAGCCCTTGTGCGTCCGCTGCGGCGTGCTGTGGAAAGACGGTTTTTCTTCTGAAAGGAGCTGTATGCCCAAGTATTTGTTCACGATCCATAAGGTGACGATCCCTGTCGGACATCATAAGATCAAGCTTTTGATCCTTAAACCTCCAGGAAAACAAGCAGGAAAAGTGCCTGGTGTTTTGTGGGTGCATGGCGGCGGATATCAGGCAGGTTCAGCAAAAGATGTCTTTGCAACACGGGCATTATCCTTAGTTGTGAAATTCGGCGCAGTGCTGATAGCTCCGGAATACAGACTTTCCAAGAAGCATCCTT
>CACZSO010000087.1 GCA_902783795.1 uncultured Eubacteriales bacterium | reverse complement strand
TTACATCCGATTATCTGATCTGGAAACTATCATGAAGGAAGTGGTGAAAACGGCGGATCTTAAGATGTTTGAAGGTATGAGCAAAACAATAGTTCTTCGTACCCGGTGCTTCTATATAGACCGCCTGTTTTATAGAAAAGGGATATTCCTTTCACGAGATATCAGATATAAAGATGTTAAGGATATCATTCCCTATATAGGGTTGCCCGAAGGATGAGGGATGTTCTGAATAGTTGCATTTGATAAAAGAAAAACAGCGCCGGGTCTAAGACCCGGCACTGCAGTTATATATGAAGTGTATGTACAATTCTTGCTTATCCGCAAAATACTTATTCTACTGTGCAGGAGGTGATGTGGGGGTTCACCCCGTTGTACCAGTACAGGAAGCCTTCCAGATCCACGGTATCGCCGATGTTCAGGGCTTCGACTGCTTTGTAGACGTCGGTGTCCTGATCGCAGAGATAGGACTCTACACAGAAGTTGTAGGTCTCGCCGTTAACGGAAACATTGAAGTACAGGTCAGAACCGGGCTCACCGGAGCCGTCCCAGTTGTACAGGAAAGCAACTTCCTTACCGTCAGCGTCCTTAGAAGCTTCCACGGTCATGCCCTTGAATTCCACGAAACGGTTCTGGTAATCGATCAGCTCATCCTTTCCAAGAAGGTCGGTCACATCCATGGCTTCCGCAATAAAGGTCTCATCATCAGCAAACTTGAACTCTGCATCGATGATTTCAACTTCGCCGGACCATTCGGACTTATAACCGTGAACGATGATCTTTGTGCCGGGGGTCAGGTTTTCAGCTTCATCCTCGGTGCAGGCCATATTGTACAGGAAGTACGCGCCGTCTTTATCAGCGGCATAGACCGTGATCTTATTATCCCACCAGGACTGATGGGCCTGGACGTAGCATTCAACAGTAACTTCTTCTTCCAGATCAGCAGCTGCGTATTCTTCATAGCTCATGATCTCGGAAACGGGCTCGGACTGACCGGCCGGGAGGACAGAAGTGATGTGGGGGTTGATGCCGTTGTACCAGTACAGGAAACCTTCCACATCGATCACATCGCCCACTTTTAAGGCCTCGACAGCCTTGTAGACGTCGGTATCCTTTCCGCAGAGATAAGATTCCACAGTGAAAGAGAAGGTCTTATCATTCAGGGAAACATTGAAGTAAAGGTCATCGCCCTGGGTGCCGGAGCCGTCCCAGTTGTACAGGAAAGCAGCGCCGGAATCATTGGCGGCTTCTACCTTAAGGCCTTTGGCAGTGAAGAAGCGGTTCATATAATCAGCTTCTTTATCTGTGCCCAGAACATCGGTAAGATCCACAGGATCGGCTATATAGCTGCCTTCGATGATCTCGAAGGTGGCGTCCGCGATCTCGACTTCGCCGGACCATTCAGCCTTAAAACCTTTTACGCGGATCTTCGTGCCGGGGACCAGTTTTTCAGCATCAGCCTCTTCACAGGCCATGTTGTACAGGAAATACGCACCGTCTTCGTCCGCAGCATAGACCGTGATCTTGTTATCCCACCAGGACTGATGAGCCTGGACATAACATTCTACTGTGACTTCACTTTCCAGGTCAGCAGCCACGTAGTCATCATAGCTCATGACTGAAGCTGCAGGCTCAGATTCAGAGGCCTTTTCGGATTCTGACGGAGCTTCGGTAGAAGGTTCAGCCGTAGTGGGCTCAGTGGTCTTGGGGGCTTCTGTGGTGGCTTCAGATGAGGCCGGCGTGCTCGAAGAGGACGTATTATTACCGCCGCAGGAAACGAGCGCTGCCATCATAGAAAGAGCCAGCACAAGTGCCAGTAGTTTTTTCATAATTTTCTCTCCTTTTTCAGGCTTCCTTTTTAAAGAAAAGCCTGTGATGCCGTGCTTATGCAGCACGGAAAACATTAGGTTCAGCATCTCATACAGCGAAAGACACTATTCCTATTATACCCTAAAACCTAAGTTTTTCAAGGACTTTATGTAATTAGACAGAATATGTGTATGCAAAAAACACACAAAAAACAGTTTTTTAATAATTTGATTCTTTTATGCAACCGATTCGATCTGATTACGTCTATATAGGCAGAAGAGCCTGCAGACTTTTTCAGATCATGTAAGGAGGGGACAATGTCGGATGAGGAAATCCTGAAACTTTATATAAAACGCAGCGAGCAGGCGATCATTCAGACGGAAGCTAAATATGGGGCTTACCTCATGAAAACGGCCGGCAATATATTGAACGATCCGGAAGACTGCCGTGAATGCGTTAATGACACTTATTATAAAGCCTGGTGTTTGATTCCAGACGATCCGCCCCAAAACCTTAAGGCATTTCTGTCAAAAATCACAAGGTCACAGGCCATAGATATCTGGAGAAGCCGGCATGCGGACAAACGGAGAGGAAACCAATACGCCATCTCTTTGTCAGAACTGGATGAATATATTTCCGCGGATGAAACCATCGAGGAAGTGGTAGACGGGCATTTGCTTGAGGAAGCAGTCAATGCTTTTCTAAGAACATTGCCCAAGGAAACAGCGGCGGTTTTTATAGGCAGATACTACTATCTGTACTCTGTACGTGAAATCGCCGGCCGCCTGGGGGTCAGTATCCCCAAGGTCAAAAGCATGCTTCAAAGGACCAGGAATAAATTGAAAGACTGGCTTGAAAGAGAGGGTTATATTATATGAGAAAAAACAAGATCAGCGATGCGCTGAATCATCTGGATGATGATCTGATTACGATGACCGATGATTTGATGAGCGGAAAGAGAACGAGAACCGTCATAAAGAAAATCGTGATGGTATCGGCAGCGGCGGCCGTGATTCTTTTAGGCATAGCTGCAGTGACTCAGAGACATTATGGATCAGCAGCGAACAATAGCACACCTATAGATATTTCAGCAAATACAGACATTATCCCGGAAGATTCTCCGGAAGATACCATCCAAGACAGAACAGAAGTGCCAACAGAAGTGCTGGAGGATTCCACGGCTGAAAATCCGGAAGCGGGGGAAGCGGTCAGGCAGACGGTACGCGGATTCTATGAATCTCTTATAGAGGCATATCGAGGAGAAGACATCCAAATCACAGAAACTTACCTGGATATGAATGAAATACAGTCTAAGAATGTCCTGACTGCGTTGGAATGTATATCTTTTTCCAAAAAGTACATGGAAACAGAGTATAATATCATAGAAGAAGGGGATTATCCTTATACCATCGAATTTAAGAGTATAGAGCCCGTTGATGAAGATGAATACAGGGTCGTTATCTTCATGGATTTGGAAGCGGGTGAGACATATCCGCCGTTTCTTTCAGAAGAGGAGCATACGTTTTATTTGAGAAAGCTGGGAGAAAGCTGGAAGATATACCGTCATGACTGGAGCGGTATAGGTATGTTTGAGGTCTTCACAGATCAGATCTATGAATTTGATCAGGAAAAACGGAAGGCACAGCTGGATGAAATAGCCAGCTGGTATACGAAGGAAGACACAACGGAATCTTCAATAAACTAAATAGAAACTTGCCTGCCGCTAGTTGAGTAATCAGCTGGCGGTATTTTAGGAAGCCCGCAAGAATATTAAAGAGCGGCCGTACCTTTTTGGTTTGGCCGCTCTTTTTTCTTCTATGCCATATAATTTTACTCGAACATCTCTGCTTTTACCTTTTTGGCCACGTGGCTGTATACGATCTGCCGGA
>CACZSO010000086.1 GCA_902783795.1 uncultured Eubacteriales bacterium | reverse complement strand
TAAAAAGAGGTGATCCTCGTGTATGTGTTTTTACTTAATCTCCTGAACAGAAGTATTACTGCCGGCTGGCTGATATTGACTGTCATTCTGATCAGACTGCTCTTTCGAAGAGCTCCGAAATGGCTCTTCTGCCTGCTTTGGGGGATCGTGGCCATACGCCTTATCAGTCCCATATCCATTAAGAGCAGTTTCAGTCTGATTCCCAGCAGCAAAACTGTGACTGTAGATCTGACGAACCAGGAGCCGCCGGTAATCGATTCCGGCTTTAAAATTATCGATGATGCCGTTAATCCGATGGTATCGCAGGCGGGGATGAATGAGCCTGAAGCCGGCGGCTTTACGATACAGGATATCATGACCATCGGTTTTTACATCTGGGCTGCCGGGGTCTTTATATTGCTGGGATACGCCCTGACCAGTTATCTGAAGATCAAAAACACTGTGGCCGAAAGCATACTTTCTAAGGACAATGTATATGTTTGCGATGATATAAATACCGCCTTCATCCTCGGTATCTGTAAACCCAAAATATATGTGCCCTCTTCCGCGAGCGAAGACACCCTGAAGCATGTAACAACCCATGAGAAGGCCCACCTTAAACGCTTCGATCACTGGTGGAAGCTTCTTGGCTTTTTGCTGCTGGCTGTCTTTTGGTTTAATCCCTTATGCTGGATAGCCTACGCCCTTTTCTTAAGAGATATGGAGATGGCCTGCGATGAGAAAGTCATCCGTTCTATGGAAAAGGACGATGTGGCGGCATATTCTCAGATTCTGCTTAACTTCAGTTCCTCTAAAAAACGCCTGGCCGCATACCCCCTTGCCTTTGGTGAAGTCAGTACCAAAGCACGGATAAAGAACATTCTGAATTACAAAAAACCTGCCTTTTGGATCCTTCTGTTAAGTATTGCAGCCGTCCTTGTTCTTTCACTGTGTCTGCTCACAGATCCCTTTTCAGACGGAAAGAACATTGACGGATCAGCCATTGATCCTGGGAATAGCGCGCAGGAGGAACCCGCATCTATGACTTCCTTGAGGAGAATATACGGACAATATTTCGACCTTCCGACAGAAAACGGCCTGGACGTCTACGTTTCGGAGAATCCTGGTAATTATTTTACTTGTATATTGCTTCCCGGAGCCGAGGACAAAAAGTCCGAAATGGAGCTCATAAAAATGAGAGCCGCTAAAATCCAGGAGATGAAGGAGATCCTCTCAACTTATAACATTGATCCTGAGAATGTCCATATAATTATGTGGCAAAACCCCTTTTCAAGCCATGTCGGAGAATACTGGATTCATTGGGAAGGGGAAGATGAAGAAACTATCGAAACGAACAGGAGAATTTATATAGAAAAGGTACGCAGACAGTTGTTCTGATCTGCGGATATGAGACTTAAGTATACTATACGCTTAACACATTGATAGCATCGGAGGTGATGTACAGAGAAAAAGCCGCGGTTAATTCAGCTTCAGTAAAAACCTGCATTTCGTAAAAACAAGAACGGAGTACAAATGTTAAAGAACAAATTATGGATAACTTTAAGTGTTATTGTACTGTTACTTGGAATAAGTACAACATCACAAGCTTTCGAGTTTAACACCAAACAAAATACTATGACGTTTACCTATCCTGTAACCACAAAAGATCCAGGGTGGAAAGAACTTCTGACCAGAGAACAGATGGTCTGTGCCTGTTCAATCCCAGAAAATGTATTGTCTCAAATGCCAACCGGTGATTTGCTTATTACTGTTTTGGATTATCCTCTTATAACTGATTTTTTTGCCTATAATTCACTTGAGACAGCCGTAAAGCAAATGCTGGATTTTAACGGTTTCAGTGAACTCATGAACAGGCCTGATTCGATCACGGAATTGTTAAAATGCTATTCAGAAACCGCTGTTGCAAATGATCCTGCAAAAGAAACCAATTACAAGGATTTTTTGAAACCTACCGTTTTAGAGTTTTTGATACACAGTTACTTTTTTGTAAACGGTTATAATGATACAACACTTGAAAATTACAGAAGTGTTCATGAAAGTATACTGACAGAGAGACACCAGTCAGGTCTGTATTCCGGAGCTTTGGAGATCGACGTATTGTTTCATGATTACTCAAATGATTCAAAAGAGGTATGGACTCCTGTTGTGGATGTAATACAGAATGCTTCCATTGAATGTATGCCGCAAAATACTCTTCCCATTGAAAACAGTGTACCAGATGAATTAAGAGGTGCCGGGGATACCTGGACTCCTGTCACTGGCGTGGTACAAACACCTCTCGGAAATGCAGTGCCTTATGTTTATTCCCGGAGTCCGGAATTGACCCAGGCAGAAAAGGCCGCCTTGAATAATTCGGCTGACAGCACCTATCCTCTGGCACAAAGAGAATATACTGCCTCAATAAAGTATAATTGTCACTCTTTCGCATGGTATAATGCCACCCCGTATAATCCTTATTGGATAAATCAATTCCCGTCAGTCTACATCATTGATGGCAGCTATTCCACTTATTCAGGTACCCCTTATTCCGGAATACGGGCGGCCTATGTAAATGACCATTCTGCGATCTATACCGGCAGCAGTTATGCAGGAACGTATTATGTTGAAAGCAAATGGGGATATTATGGCGTTTATCTGCATCTGGATAGTTACGGACCCTACGGTTCACCGGGAAGCCGGTACAAAAGAAACTGATTCCCGTCATATTAAAAGCCCTGCAGGAAGTACAATACAAATTCCTGCAGGACTTTTAGTTTTCTTACCTTTGGTACACGGCTGTTTCCGGCATATCGTTCCTGTAATTCTTCTTACAGATCAGGACAATAGCTGCGATCAGGCCTGGGAACAGGGCGCTTAAGATCAGGCTGACCATGACCGTCGAGGGTTTACAGAGATCGAACAGCTTATACAGGCAGACCCAGCGGAGGGCTGTCCTGGCGGAGAACAGCAGACCGATGATAATTGAAAGAGTGATAAAGCCGCCGATGCCTGCCAGGAATGCTGAATTCGAAAACAGGTTATTTAAAAAATCCGTGATTTCACTTTCATCCGGAAGACTGCCCGGCGTGATATTATAGAAGGTTCCCATAGATGGATAAGCCATACGGCCGGCTGCGCCGGAGGTGTTGTTCATAACGGCAGAGAAAAGACCTGCGAAGGCTCCGATCAGGCATACCGCGCCGATCACGGTCACAATACCGCAGACCAGCATGAAGATGCGGAATTTTCTGTCCGGTTTCTGTTCGTCAAAGTCCTGTCTGTCCGCAATGGCGCCTAAAACATAGTCCTGGAAACCCGGCACCCATGCCAGCCCATAGGCTCTTACACCTTCTCTCTTCCCGATATGGAAAAGGGTGACAGCGGTTAAAATATACGAGATCATTTATTATTCCTCCCCAAAAAGATTAAACCGGCGGCACGTTTTACGTCCGCCGGTTTAGGATTATAGCACTATATAAGAGGTCTTGCAACCATGCTTTTTGATTCTTACGAAACAAACTGATATACCGTAAATGCTGCATAAATACACAGGAGCAAAATCCCCTGCCATCTCTTCAGCCGTCCCTTGATGAGGGCCGGAATACAAAGGATCCCCATGACGCCCAGCATGACAGGCAAGTCAATGATAAGGCTGGAATTGACACCGCTTATCACTTTTTCTGCCGGGATCTTAAAGGGCGAGATCGTAATAGCCATGCCGCTGACCAGGACGATGTTGAACAGATTCGCGCCGATCACATTGCCCAGTGACAGGGCACCGTGGCCTTTTACCAGACTGGTAATGGCGGTGATAAGCTCCGGCAGACTGGTTCCCAGGGCTACCATGGTAAGCCCGATCACACTGTCAGGCACACCCAGTCCCTCCGCGATCTTCGTACCATTGTCCACTAAAAACCGGGCGCCTACAGCAATAGCTGCCGCCCCGACGATCAGCAGGACCAAGGCTTTCCAAAGAGGCATATCGCCGTCTTCGGCAGCTTCTTCCTCCATCTCTTCATCGGCCAGCTCCGGATGTTTCTTCATATGGAGGGTAGACCAGACCATATAGACCGCAAAAATGACCAGATACGTGATACCCATCCAACGTTCAAAACCGCCTCTCGTCCAGGCGATAACAGCGTAGGAAATGGCGGCTATGAAGAAGAATGCCGTGGGCAGTGAAAATGTCTTAGGATTAACTTTTCCCGGACGGACGGCTACGGTTATAGCCGCGATCAGACTGGTGTTGCAGATGATGGAACCGATAGCATTGCCGTAGCTGATGCCGGAGGTTCCCTGGGCTGCTGCCTGGCTGGAGACCATGACTTCCGGCAATGTAGTGCCGATGGACACCACGGTGGCACCGATCAGCAGCTCCGGCAGATGGAAGCGGTGAGCGATGCTCACAGATCCGTCCACGAACCAGTCTCCGCCTTTGATCAAGAGCGCAAAACCCACCAGAAACAGTAAGATGGGTACTAGCATAATTCCTTCCCCCTTTATAAAGGTCATATACGTGATAATCATAGCATATCTGTTCAGATGGATGCAAGGGGCTTTTTTTGCGAAATAGACAGGTTTAATTCCCTTTAAAAGGCCTGAAAAAGCGGTTTAAAATGCCGGGACATATAAAAAACTCATCATAAACGGCCTGCAATGTTGCATTTTTGCCTGACCGCCTTTATAATTGATCATATCAGAAAACTGATTTATATTTCCAGAAAAATATCTTAAGAACCCAAAAAATATTCGGCAGGCCTTCCGTCTTATCCTGCCGGAAAGGACATTATTCATGAAGATCTATCTTCCCGAAGATAATTACGAAAAAAACTATGACACCCTGGCGGTGCCTTATCTTTCCGCCCATCAAACAGCAGACGATGTTTTCTCAAGTTTTGACGGCAGAGCCCTGCACTACGAAGTCTACCAGGCCGATGATCCGAAAGGAACCTTGACTATCCTGCATGGCTTCACCGAGTCCATCGTGAAATTCCTGCCGCTCACCTATGTTTTCTTAAACGAAGGCTACAATGTCTGCCTCCTGGACCAGCGGGGCCACGGAAAATCCTTCCGTTATGTAGAAAACCCCTCTCTCACACATATTGAAAAGTTTGAGGAGTATGTAAAAGACCTGGAGGCCTTTACTGACAAAGTGGTCTCAGCCCTTCCTGGCCCGCTTTTTTTGTTCGCCCACAGCATGGGCGGCGGTGTATCCGCGGAATATCTGGAGTCCGGCACAGACTTTTATACAAAAGCCGTGCTTTCCTCTCCCATGATCGAACCGGCCCACGCCGGAGTCCCGCTGCCCGTAGCAAAAATGATTTTCGGCGGCATGGTCCTGGCAGGGAAGAAGCAGAACACCTTATTCAACAGACCTGACTATACCGGCCAGGATGATTTTGAAAGCAGCTGCGCTACCTCCCGGGCCCGTTTCGACTGGTACAGCAAAAGGAGACAGGCAGACAGAACTCTGTACAACTATAATCCTTCTGTGGGATGGGCCAATGAGTCCATGAAAGTGCGGGGCGTTCTCCTGAAAAAAGGCGCTCCCGAAGCCATCAGGATCCCGGTGCTCCTCTTTTCCTGTGATAACGACAATATGGTGCTCCGTCCGGCCCAGGAAGCCTTCAGAAAACGCGTAAAACAGGGCCGTTTCGTGACGGTAGCGAATGCAAAGCATGAAATATACCGGTCAACAGACGAAGTGTTATATCCCTATTTAGAGACGATCCTTAAGTTTTTTGAGGAGTGAAGGGGAGGGACACCTCATCAGTCAGCCTTTGGCTGACAGCTTCCCCTCAAGGGG
>CACZSO010000085.1 GCA_902783795.1 uncultured Eubacteriales bacterium | reverse complement strand
AGACAGAGATATCTGCTGTAACAAGAATGATAATAAACGGCGGAGGATACACGAGTTTAAAGGGCATAGAATATTTCACCGCTATCACAGACCTGCGTTGTTCCGCCATTCTAACCAGTTGATCTTAGCTTATGGGAATAATTTCCCGGACGCGTTATGCGCAGGCCCTTTGGGCTTCGCGCTGAATGCGCCCATCATTCTTACGAGGAGCGGGAAGACTGAGCCGGTCAATACTGCAAAGGATTACGCTGTGGGCCATTATATCCGCAGGGGTTTCGTTCTGGGGGGCCCGGGGCTTATCTCCGATGCAGATGTGAGGACGATCATGAGGCTGGATGAAAGCCTCCCGATTATAGAGAAATAAAGGAGAAACATCATGAGAAGAGAACTGTTTATGACCACTGACAACTATGGTATCCGGGACACCGGCATGACCATGGACCAGGAATTCGCCGCCATCAAAGCCTTAGGGTTTGATGGCGTAGAGCATCATCATCCCGCCACCCGGGAAGTGCTGGAATGCCTGAAGAAATACGACTTGAAGATGCTGCATTCAGAGATCCCCTATCTGCAGGACGGCCCTCAGGATGATATAGACATCCTGCACGAGATCGGCGTCAAATATGTGTGCGGCCGTGTTAACGCCAGGACCCATGAAGAAGCATTAAGGGAAGCAGACCGGCTTAATGAGATCGGCCGGCAGGCAGCGAAAGAAGGCTTCAAGGTATTTTTCCACAATATGGCTCCCGAGTTCCTCTTTGAAAGAGGTGAATACATCATCGAGACCATTTTAAAGAACACAGATCCTTATTTTGTCTGTTCTCAGCTGGATCTGGGCTGGGTAGTCTGCGCCGGTGCTGATCCTGTCCCGTTCCTTAAGAAGTATCCCGGCCGTGTGGAACTCATGCATGTAAAACCCTGTACGAAGATCTACGGCGCAAATAAGGCGGTATTCCCTCGCCCGAAGCCAGGTGAAAGACCTTCTCCGGAAGCGATGGCAGAGTATGCAAAACTCTTCTCCGCCATGCAGGGTCCCTGGAGCGAACTGGCCCGGGATTATGAAGAACCCATGAAAGTGGCTGAATCCTTAGGCTGCCGCGTCTTCATCTATGAGAGAGAGCAGTTCTATGCAGAGGACCATGACGCCTGCATGAGAGACGATATCGAAAACATGAGGAAGTTCTGGTAAAAGCATAAGATAAGGACTTTCGGCTATATTATAACTACTGAAGTTCACAGGACACACAGTCGGCGGTTTTTCCGCAATGTGTGTCCTTTTTTATTTATTCAGTGAAGTTAGATAACTATTAGATCGCATGAACTAAAGTGAGATTTGATGGCTCATGAAATATGGAAAAGTTTAGTTGAGAAAAGATGTTTCCGGAGTTTCAGTCATGAGCACTTTTTATTTCTGATATTCTATGAAAGGTTTCTCTTACAGGATTGACTATACTTTTATGAAAGTTTATAATTATTTCATCAATCATGTCATCAGAAGAAGATTGATCCTGCAGAAGAGAAAAGCTTCGGAAAGTGATAGGTTTGACAATTAAGACAGTAGAAAGGAATGACGTAAAATGAAGAAAAGAATCATTGGAACCATAGCCATGCTGATGCTTCTTATAGTTGGCGGATTGTTCATAAAGACAGAAGTTAAGGCATCGACCGGCGGGCATACCCGGGAAGAAGCAGTGCAGTGGGCTAAAAATCAGCTGGGAAAGGCCTTGGATATGGATGGAGTTCCAGTAGATCAGCCATATCAATGTGTTGATTTGACAAAGTATTACTATCAATATCTTGGGCAGAAAGTCCCCTATGGTGATGCGAAGGATTATGTGAATTACGGCAACTTTACACCCTCCGGATGGTCTTATCAAAGCTCCCCACAGCCGGGGGATGTCGCTGTTTCTACTGGTGGAAAATATGGACATGTAGCTATAGTCATAGCTGTCAGCGGATCTAATATCACCATTGTTGAACAAAATGGTGGGTATCCTTATTGCACACAAAGAACGTGTGCAGCCAGTGGGTTTAATAAATTCATCCGTCCGGATTTTCCTTCCTCTTCTTACGACGTCCGTATCCTTCTGTGGGCGACTGGCCTTCAGAATGGTGAGGGGGATAATCCTGCCAAAACAGCCAGGCTGCTGGGCACCACCACATTGAAGAAAGCAGCCGGTGCCCGTTATACGCTGAATGCCAGTGACTATACTGCGACGGTAGTCCCCCGGGGCTATACCATGAGTACGGAATTCGGTACGGACAGTTACACAGGCAGCTGGCAGAATTATAAGCTGGGAGAGGATTACGTGACTCAGCCGGCTTCGAATGTCCGTATAGAGTTTTACTGTTATCCGACCACCTATAATATTACCTATAATTTAAACGGCGGCACGAATGCTTCCTCTAATCCGAGCACATATAAGGTGCTTTACGGAGTCACATTTGCGGCGCCTACCCGTGCCGGTTATACGTTTGCGGGATGGACCAACAGTGCTGGTCAGACCATTACAGGAATTAATCCGGGTGCAGATGCTTCCCATTCGACCGGAGCGGAACTGATCCAGAAACTGTCCTCCCGGACCATTGGGAATCAGACGGTTACAGCCAATTGGACCCCCATATCGTATACTGTGTCATATAATGCCAACGGTGGTTCCGGAGCTCCTGCCGCTCAAACCAAGTATCATAACCAGACATTGACATTATCTACTGTTAAACCCACGCGAAGCGGCGGCTCACTGACCGGTTATACAGTGACATTGAATGCCAACGGAGGTTCTGTCAGTTCTACATCGTTAACAGCCGCCAGAACTCAGTCATATACATTCAAGAACTGGAATACAAAGGCAGACGGGAGCGGAACCAGCTATGCATCCGGCGGCTCTTATACAGCGAATTCGGGTGTTACTTTATACGCACAATGGAATAGTTCCGTCAGGACTTCATCCATTACACTTCCGGTGCCCACCAGATCAGGTTATACCTTTAATGGATGGGCTACTTCCGCCAGTGCTTCTTCGGGAACGACGGGCAGCTATACCCCTACGGGCAATGTAACGTTATATGCGCTCTGGGATCTTAATGCTCCATCAATAACCAGTCAGCCGGCTTCTGTCAGCACCATGATAGGCAAGACCGTCAACTTTAAAGTCAGCGCTTCGGGCAGCGGATTGTCTTATCAGTGGCAGTATCGGAATTCTGCTTCTGACAGCTGGAAGAACAGTACCATGGCCTGCGCGAAGACAAATACCTTTACGTTCACTGCAGCTGAAAGCCATTCCGGCCATCAGTACCGGTGTCTGGTATCGAATGGCAAAGGTACTGTCACATCAAATACTGCGACAGTTACCGTAAGGCCGCTGATCACGACCCAGCCGAAGAATACGACCATAGCTATTGATGGGACAGTGAAATTGACTGTGGCTGCAAAAGGCACGAACCTGACTTATCAGTGGCAATATCGGAATTCTGCTTCTGACAGCTGGAAGAACAGCACCATGGCCTGCGCGAAAACAAATACTTTCAGTTTTAAAGCGGCAGAAAGCCATTCCGGCCATCAGTACCGGTGTCTGGTATCGAATGGAAAAGGTACTGCTACATCAAATACTGCGACGGTTACCGTAAGGCCGTTGATCACGACCCAGCCGAAAAATACGGTCGTAACAGTCGGCGGAACAGTTAAGCTGACGGTGGCTGCGAAAGGCACGAACCTGACCTATCAGTGGCAGTATCGGAATTCTGCTTCTGACAGCTGGAAGAACAGCACCATGGCCTGCGCGAAGACAAATACCTTTACATTTACGGCTGCTTCCAGCCATTCCGGCCATCAGTACCGGTGTGCAGTTTCTAATGGTAAAGGCACCACCTATACAAATGCCGTGACATTGACAGTGAAGTAAGTAAGACAGAAGATGTCGGAGAGAAAGCTCTCAGGAAGGACAGGCCTTACTGAGAGCTTTTCCGATACAGATTCTTTGTTACCTATCATACCGGCAGTAAATGAGACTCTTAAAACCAGCTTGCAAGCTGCATTTACATAAGAGTGAAGTGTGAGCCGGAAATAGGATTTTCACAGGTTTTATTATGAAATTGGATCTGGATCTTAAACATCTTCCTCATGCGGAAGAAGGATTTTTTAAACATCTTCTGCTGTTGGCCATCCCTATGGTCCTGCAGAATCTGGTTACATTTCTGGTGGGCTTTGCCGACAATATCATGGTGGGCACCTTAGGTGAGACTGCCATCTCCGGCGTCTACATCGGCAACCAGGTCCAGATGATGCTTCAGATGATCGTCATCGGTGTCGACTCAGCCATGCTGATCCTGGCAGCCCAGTATTGGGGAGCCAGAAATACGGACAGCATTAAAAAATTGCTGGTGATCGCCCTCAGTATTTCCGCAGGGCTCGCTTTTCTTTTATCTGTCATCGTATTTGTGATGCCTTACAGGGTCATGCATCTGTTTACCCAGGATGAGGAGGTGATCAGGGAAGCCATCCGCTATGTGGTTTATGTCCGGTGGACCTACATTCTGTTCGTATCCTCGCAGATACTCCTTACCGGGATGCGGAGTGTGGAAAAGGTGCGTATCGGCATGTACACCTCCTTCATTTCCCTGGGCGTCAATGTGGTATTGAACTATATTTTCATTTTCGGGAAACTGGGAGCTCCTGCCATGGGGGCCGCAGGCGCCGGCCTGGCTACCCTGATCTCGCGGATCGTGGAGTTCGGCATAGCCTTCATTTACGTCTTCTTTATGGATGACAGGCTTTCCTTCCGGTTCCCGGATCTTTTCCGTACGAATAAAGTGCTGTGGGGAGATTTCTTCCGGTACGGAGCGCCGCTCATCGCCGGCTGGATCGTCTGGGGCATCAATAATGCTTTCCAGGGTGCTGTGGTAGGTTCCATGGGATCCAGCGTGACAGCGGCTGTCAGTATCTATTCTAACTGTTCTCAGATGGCCAATGTTATCCTGACGGGGGTTTCCGGAGCCCTGGGCATCATTACCGGCCAGCTGGTGGGTGCCGGAGAAGTGGAGAGGGTGAAAAACCATGCCCGCCTGGCACAGCTCATCCTTTTGGGCATAGGCATTTCCGGCTGCATCCTGATCAACCTGATCAAAATGCCCTTTATCCGTCTGTATGCGGTCACTGAAGAAACGGTGGCGATAGCCAGGCAGATCCTGACATCCTTTTCGTTTTTATTTATCGGGACCTGTGTGCAGGGCCATGCCATGGGCTGTACGGTAAAGCCCGGCGGGGATACGAAGTTTGTGTTTATCAATGATACGATCTTTGTCTTTTTGTTTGTGATCCCGGCTGCGGTCCTGTGCCGGTATGTCTGGCATCTGGCGCCATGGATCGTCTTTACGGTACTGAAATCCGATGAGGTCCTGAAGTGGCCGGTGGCCTTTTTCAAGATCAATTCTTTCAACTGGATCCATAACTTGACCAGAAATGAAGAAACAGCGGCGGAATGACCCGCCGCTGTTTTATTCTGTGCTTTTTATTTTATTCTGCGATCTTTTCCATTTCTTCCACCAGCTCACCAAAATAAGCCAGGGCTTCGTTTACCGGTCCGGGTGTGGACATATCCACGCCGGCGATCTTTAATACAGAGATGGGATCCTGGGAGGATCCGGCACTTAAGAAAGCCTTATATTCCTTCACGGCGCTTTTTCCTTCTTTTAAGATCCGGTTGGCGATGGCCACGGCAGCCGAGTAGCCGGTGGCGTACTGGAAGACATAATAGTTGTAGAAGAAATGAGGGATCCTGGCCCACTCAAAGGAGATCTCCCTGTCAGAGATCATGTCGGGACCGAAATAAAGCTGGTTCAGTTCCAGGTATTTTTCGGAAAGTGCTTCGGCAGTCAGGGTCTGGGCTTCTTCAGCCATCCGGCCCATGATCAGTTCAAATTCCGCAAACATGGTCTGGCGGAAAACAGTGCCTTTGAATCCTTCCAGGAAATGGTTGATGATGTAGGCACGCTCTTTCTTATCCTGGGCATGCTCTAACAGATAATGGTTCAGCAGCACTTCATTGACGGTGGAAGCGACTTCAGCCACAAAGATCACATAGTCCGAGGTGCAGACCGGCTGGTTTTTGGTGGAGTGCCAGGAGTGGAGAGCGTGTCCCATTTCATGGGCCAGAGTGAAAACGCTGTCCAGGTTATCCTTATGGTTCAGGAGCACATAGGGGTGAGGCCGGGAAGAACCGGAAGAATAGGCACCGCCGCGTTTTCCCTTATTCTCGTAAACATCGATCCAGCGGTTTTCAAAGCCTTGTTTCAAAAGACCGGTATAATCCTCACCAAGGACGGAAAGAGCCGTTAAAACCGTGTTTTTCGCATCCTCAAAGGAAACTGTCATGGCCGTGTCAGCTGCGATGGGTGTGTACACATCGTACATATGGAGTTCGGAAAGCCCCAGAAGTTTTTTACGTAAGCGGACGTAGCGGTACATCTTATCCAGGTTCTGGTGGACCGCCTCGATCAGGTTCAGATATACCTCCTTCGGCACTTCTGTTGATGCCAGGGCAGCATCCAGGGTCGAGGGGTATTTCCGGGTCCTGGAGAAAAAGACCAGCTGCTTGAACTGGCCGTCTAAAGTGGCGGCAATGGTGTTTTTAAGCTTTTCGTAACCGGCGTAGAATGCATGGAAGGCATTCTCTCTCAAGATCCGGTCTGTGGATTCCTCCAGCGGCACGAAGGTGCCATTTGTCAGGGTGTGAGGCACCGCATCCTTATCCATGACATCGTCCCAGGACATGTCCGCGTTTCGAAGGGCGCCGGCGGTGTTTTCAGAAGCTTCTTTGAGTTCACTGGCTGCGGCCAGGATGGTCTCTTCGGCAGGAGAGAGGATGTGGGCGGCTTCTTTCCGTATCTTTTCGATGGGCCGCCGGTAGGTCTTAAGTGAAGGACAGGCCTCATACCAGGCCGCCAATGTTTCTTCCGGGATGGCCATGATCTCGGAATCAGCGAAAGCCCCGGCACTCATGATCTGCACGTAAACATTCATGGCCTTTCCTTTAAGGTCCAGGTAAAAGGCGTTCGAAGTGTCTTCATCAGATTTCATGCTGGCATAGCCGTACAGGGAAGAGATCCGGACATCCAGCTCGTCATTCAGCTGATACCATGCCAGGAGGTCTTCTGCGCTCTTATCTAATTTTCCCTGGAAAGCAGCCACTTTTTCAGGAAATTCCTTTAAGGCTTCCAGTTCTTCCAGGAACTTATCATCGTCAGCAAAAATATCGCCAAGGTTCCAGGTATATTCCACCGGGATCTGGTCCCGTGATGTGAAAGTGGTTTCGGACATACATTCCTCCTGATCTGTTATTTAATTTTGCTGCTTCCGGAACATGACATGGAAGCAGAAGAAGATCATCTATAGTATAGCAGATTCAAAAACATAAAAAAAGTGTTTCTTGAAATGATCAGGCAGACAGGGTATAATACAGACATGAAACTGAATGAATTACAAAGTATCATCTTTGACATATTGTCAGAGATGGATAATATTGCAAAAGAAGAGGAGATCGATCTGTACCTTTTCGGAGGCACGGAGATAGGCGCCGTCAGGGAAAAAGATATCATTGCCTGGGACGATGATGCGGATACCCAGATGTTTTATCGTGATTTTCTCCGCTATAAAGAGGCTCTTAAGAAAAAACTGCCGCCTTATCTGCGCCTTTCGGAACCCTATGATACAGAACCGTATTTCTTCGATTTTGTCGCCAGGGTGGAAGATACGCGGTATCTTCTCCGTAAAGAAACGGAGGAAGATGCGGCATACGGGAATCATCAGAATCATCCGGCGGTAGATATCTTCCTGATCATGAATGGTCCGGAATCAAAACTGCAGCAGCATATTCTCTATTACCGTTCCCTGTTTCTCTATGCCATGGCTTTAGGGCACCGGTATGACCGTGAGATAAAGGCACCTTTTGTCGTTAAGCTGGGACTTAAATGCATAGGTTTTCTGGGCCGTCTGACCACGGTTTCGCGGCTCTATGACCATTTTCTTAAAATGTGCTCAGCTTATGAAGGAAAGAAGACCGGGACAGCTGCCATGATGAACGATATCCTGACAGAGCTGGGCGCGTCCGGGCGGGTGACGGACTGGTCTACCGCTTTTATTCCCAAAAAGTGGTTTGAAAAACCGGCAGCAGAGGGCACTTTAAGAGGACGTACTTTCAGTATCCCCTCAGGTTATCACGAACAACTGACCATGATGTACGGTGATTATATGAAACCTCCGGAAGATATCGATGCCTTTAACCGGCATCTTCCCGAGGAAGAGGAATAAAAAAGTCAGGCCTTTTTACAGGCCTGACTTTTTTCAGCAGTTGTATCTCGTAGGGGTAATAAAAGTAAATCTCAGTCCTTTCCGGATCTCTTTCAGATCCTCCGATATCAGCTGGTTCCTTCGTACAGCTTCCTTTGAAAAATCAAATTCCCAGTCCCGGGAGAAATAATTCGGGGTCAGTTCGTGCTCAGAATAGCCGTCCATGCCGGCCACCAGCACTTCCCGGACGCCTAAAGAAGAGAGAAGCCGCATCAGCATCAGGCCGGAATTATCCAGGATCTCCTTATTCTTGGAGGCAAATGAGGAGAAGTTTACGACAAAATCCTTCTGAGTGGCCTCTTTCATGTTAGAGGTGATGATGCATTTGACCGGCGTCTTTCCCTGGATCTTGACGAAGCGCCGCATATTGGGACTGAAGATATAATCAATATTCCATTCTTCCGCATAAAAGCTCACACCGATGGTCACGGTGCCGGGCTTTTTCTGTTCGTTAAGGATCTTTTCCCGGTATTCATTCAGACTCTTGCCCGGAGCCAGGATCAAGATCCGCTT
>CACZSO010000084.1 GCA_902783795.1 uncultured Eubacteriales bacterium | reverse complement strand
TACCACAAAGCCCGGACTTTTCGAAGCCCGGGCTTGTGTTTTTTAATAAAGAAATCCGGCCACATGACCGGATTTCTTCTGACAAGGTGCTGTCTTTTTTCACTTCTTAGTGCGACAACCCCTTCTCTTCCCGCAGCCATTCCACTGATTTTCTTAGGGCTTCTGTGGTTTTTGTTTCCAGCACACAACGGGCATTATGAGTTTCTGCCAGCTTCAGTCGTTCTGCAATATCGATCTTTCCGTCACCCAGCGCCAAATGATTCTGAGACGGCTCTTCCGTTCCGTCATGGATGTGGAAATGGATCAGGTGTGCTTCCTGCTCCATCAAGAACGGAACATCGGCTTCATGGACAGATTTCGAATGACCGATGTCCCAGGTGAGGCCGAATTTCGGGCTTTCCAGAAGATACCGGACTGCCTTCTTCTCGTAATCCCGGAACCCATCCGTATTCTCCACGGAAATCATGATATCGTCTGCTCCGATCCATTCTTCACAAAGAGAACGGAACTTAAGAAAAGATCTTATATACACCTCAAGATCCCGCTCATACATCTGCACTTTCCGGTCCGGCAATGTGATGTGTATCCCGTGGTTCATATGCATGTTCAGGATCATGGGCTGGCTGCGGTCCCCAAACCGGTCTCTCAGCACCAGCAGTTTTTTCGCTGCCAAAATACTGCGGCGCACGGTTTCCAGATAAGCATCCGTCACCAGCTGGTTAAAATCTGCGATGTTCAGATTTTCATCCAGATGGATGGTGTAATAGATCCGGGCCCATTCTGCTGCCTTAAGCAGTTCATCCGTTTTCTCTAAACCCTCCACCTGATACTCGAGGAAATTCATGTTCAATTCTATAAAACGAAGTCCCAGACTTTTGCAAAGGTCTATATTATCCTGAAGTGTCCGGTTCTCAATAAGGGTCGGCATGCCAAACTGGATCATCTTAATATCTCTCCCGGTGTTAAAACTGCTCTTTTTCCGTATTATTCTTTATCAGGCGTTCGATACCTTCTGCCGGATAGGATAAGAGCTTTCCCCAGGCCCGGGCGATCTCTGTCCGGACCATCTCATATCTGCCTTTTTTCAACGCTTTTTCTTTCTCATCTTTTAAAGCAAGATAGGCATTCAGGTCCTGTTCTTCCCGGTAAAAGACCACTTGGAATCTATCTTTGTTTGCAGAGACCGGAAAGAGATCGGTGATGATCACAGCGTCTTCCACATAGTACTGCACGCTGTATTTATCACACAGTCTGTCAAAATCCAAAAGGAAGCTGTCCCGCATCTCTTTCGTATCGCAGGGATGAGACAGGGCTATCTTCTTCACCCCGGCCCTTACCATCTCGCAGAAACAGTCTGCCGCGCCTAAATGGTACGAATATTCATCTATCTTTCTTTCCATAGCTGTCTCCTGTTCTTTTTGGTCAATATCATTACCTGCCATCTATACTTCAAAGGGCTCGATACAGGTTTTTGTGCTGTATTTTTCCGCATTGTAGTAAAGGGGGCATTCTGTCCTTTTAAAAAGTATAGCATACTGTCCCGAAATTGAAAACTCAGAAGTTAAACAGAAACTTAAAAGGCTGCACAAGATCTCTCAAAATAAGTCCGGAAATTTTCAAATAATAGTGATGTGAAGTGGTAAACTAAAATTGGACACGGAGGGGGTATTTTCTGGACACATGATGTATAATAGAAGGACAGGAAGAAAAACACCATGTACAGGAACTGCTTCTTAGTGAACAGGAGGTTTACCATGAAGTACACCAAAGAAGAACGACTGGACATCGGCCGGCGAATCTACGACGGCGAGATCACCCGATACGAAGCGACTGACATTTACGGCATCGGTGAGCAGACCGCACGAAACTACATGCGTATGTACCGGGACGTCAATCATCTTCCTCCCAAGTCTCATAGGAAGGCCGGTCCTATAAAAGTATCACAAAAGCTCCCTGCGGGCATGGAAGATCTGGAATCCATGACTAAAGAGGAACTGATACAGGAGCTTGTGAAAGCGCGGATAACGGAAGCCCGGTTAAAAAAAGGCTACGAGGTGAAAGGGGATGGTTCGGTAATCATATACGACAGCAAGAATACCAGGTAATCATGGAACTGT